>JAJPYP010000259.1 GCA_021204885.1 Prevotellaceae bacterium | reverse complement strand
CGTTTCTTGACGGAGTCTTTGGCCATCATGTAGTTCACGGTGATGTGCTTGCCCACGGTGCGGGCGAATTCAAGGAAGGTGAAATCCTTCATCCAGTCGTAGTTGTTCACCATCTCGGCATGGTTGGGCGCGTCGGAGTCGAAGTCGAGGAACTTGGCCATTTGGCGTTTCATACCGGCCATGTTGTGGGCGATGGTGGCCTCGTCAAGGAGATTGCGCTCGGCCGACTTGCCCGAAGGGTCGCCTATCATGCCGGTGGCGCCGCCGATGAGCACGATGGGCTTGTGCCCGCAACGCTGGAAGTGGCGCAAGATCATGACGCTGCAAAGGTGTCCGATGTGCAAGGAGTCGGCGGTGGGGTCGAAACCGATGTAGGCGGTGACTCGTTCTTTTGCCAACAACTCTTCGGTGCCGGGCATCATGTCGTGGAGCATGCCACGCCATCTTAATTCTTCTACAAAGTTCATTGAAAACTGTTTTTAACGGATATTATGCTGCAAAAGTACGACTCTTTCGCGGAAGTCGCAACCTTTAGCTCTTAAAAAAGAGACGGGCCACGTTTTCCCCGACGCTTTGGCGCAACGCTTCCACGGAGATTTGGCGCAAAAGAGCGGCACGCTCATAGAGGGTGTCGACAGAAAGGAGGCTCTCGTCGGTCTCGACAAGAAGCCGGTCTATGGGGGTAACTTGCAGGGCCTCTGGGTTATAGCGCTCGCCGAATGACAGGTACAAGCCTTGTCTGAGCAGGCCATTCGCTTGTGTGGCGTTACCTCGGAAACCGTGGATAATCCAAGGATTGGCGGGACGAAGCCGGTGCCGCAACCGCAACAGCTCGTCGACGGCTTTGACAAGGTGGATGACAAGGGGCTTCTGCACCAGCATGGCAAGGCGTGCCTGATAGGCAAACAGATCCATTTGCAACGGCATGGGGGCGCGTGCCAAGCGGTCGAGCCCGGCCTCACCCACGGCAAGGACTTGCGGCAGACTGACGGCAGCTTCCAAAAGGTCTTGCGCAGGCTCTTGCTCTTCGGGCTGCCCTATATACCATGGATGGATGCCGACTGAAAAGTACCCCTTTTCATCGGCATGGAACGTGTCGGGATAGCGGTTGACAATGGCCCTGCCCGGCACGGCAGGCAACCGATGGGTGTGTATATCGACGGGAAGGGTCATGGCGAGGTCGTGGGGAAAAGGGGTTGTTCAGGGTCGTGTCAGGGCACGGGGTCGTAACCGGAACCGCCCCAAGGATGGCAACGCGACACGCGCTTTACGGCCAACCAAAGCCCTTTGAAGGGGCCGTGCTTGCGGATGGCTTCGATGGCATACTCCGAGCAGGTGGGGGTGAAACGGCACGAGGGGGGTGTCATGGGGGAGATGCACTTCCGGTAGAAGTAGATGGGAAGCAACAGCAGGTAGGTGAGCAGCTTTCTCATGCTTCCGTGGTTGTGGCGGGACGGGGTTTTTCAGCCGCTTTCTCGGCTATGCGTGCCAAAGCGGTCTTCATGCGCGTCTGGATGAGGCGGTAGGGCTCCAACTTAGGGGAAAGGTAGATGAAGGCGATGGCCATGGAACACTGCTTGCAGGCAAGCGCATCCAGCAACGGTTGCTTTTGCAGCCGGTAGGCCTCGCGGATGCGTCGTTTCAAAAGGTTCCTGTCCACCGCATGTTTGAAGCGGCGCTTGGATACGGAGACAAGGATAGCGACATTTCCGCCGGGCGCGTCGCAAGGATAGTATACCACGCGCAAGGGAAAGAGGGAGAAGGAACGCGACCCGCCGGTAAACATCTTTTCGATGAGGCTCCTTTTGTGCAACCTTTCAGACTTGTGCAGGGTGTAAGCCATGGCGGTAAAAGGCAGCGTATATGGGATGCGGTCCCTTTACAGGGACCGCATCGTTTATTTTTCTTTATTGCACTGGGTGATGAAGAGGTCCAAGGCGGCGGTCATGGAGGGAGCTTGAATGCTGGGGGCCTCCAAGTCCAACCGTAACCCCGCGTCGCGAACGGCTTGCGCGGTGGTGGATCCGAAGGTGCCTATCTTGATTTCCTGCTGGTCGAAATGGGGGAAGTTCTTTTGGAGGGAGGCCACTCCAGCCGGACTGAAGAAGACCAGCATATCGTAGTCGAAGGTCTCTTCGGGAGTGAAATCGTTGCTCACGGTACGGTACATGACGGCCTCATGGTGCTGGATCTTATGCTTGTCGAGCTGGGTCTTAATCTCGTCGGTATGTACGTCGGACATGGGCACGAGATACTTCTCGGTCTTGTGTTTGATGATGGCGGGCAACAGGTCGTCGAACTTGCCGGTAGCACCGAAGAAAATCTTCCGCTTGCGGTACTGCACATACTTCTGGATGTAGAGGGCGATGGTCTCGGAAACACAGAAATACTTCATGGTTTCGGGAATGGTCACGCGCAAATCGCTGCAAAGATGGAAGAAGTGGTCAATGGCGTGACGGGAGGTGAAGATGACGGCGGTATGGTCAAGTATGCAAATCTTCTGTTGTCTGAACTCCTTGGCAGAGAGACTTTCCACTTTGATGAACGGACGGAAATCTATCTTCACACCGTGTTTTTCAGCGATGTCGTAGTAGGGCGACTTTACAGTGGCCGGTGCCGGCTGCGACACGAGTACTTTCCTTATCTTCAATGTACTAAATTTTTATAGTCAGACAATCATTTAACTGCACCAACCCCTGTTGAAGAAGGAAACAAGGGATGATTTCCACGGCCCAAAAGTAGACAATTAAAAGCAAAATGCCATGCAAATTGTCACAAAAAAGCTTTATCCATTTATAAAATACCAATATTTTAAACAAAAGCACCAAAATGAGGCCTACAACGAGCACTATCTGAAGGCTTAAATTGAAATAGACGATGAGCAGCACGAGCGGAAAGAGGGCGAATCCCAAGTAATAAAGCAGGGTGGAATAGGACTCCAACCAGAGGGAGACGATGTTTTTGTCAAAGAATATCCAACCAAGGAAGGTGTAGAGCAACCATTTGGCGAAAAGGTAGAGCAGGCAGCCGCCCGTATAGATGGCCAGCAACAGGAAGGGGGTGCACTGACCCAGCAACGCGGGGTGCTTGTCTACGGAACAGTCGAAGAAATAAATGCCGCCCAACACGCAGGTTTGCAGGAGCAGGAGCAATAGGTAACGCAGGTCGGTGGCGGTGGAAGTGGTGAAGATGCTGGGGCGCTCGCGGTGCAGCAGGAAATCCTTGGCCAGCTGTTGCAGGAACTTGCGGCTACGCGAAAGGATGTAGGCGGAGAGGAAGAAGCAGCCCAGCAGGATGGCGGTGATGCCGTCGTCCATGCGTGGGGTGTAGGGCATGGGGATGCCTTCCATTCCCGCCGCTGCCGTGCAAATGATTGAAACCGCCGTCATACCGCTTTGAAGGGGGAGGCTACAGGCCGAAGGCGGCTTTGACGCGCTCCACGTAATCTAATTTCTCCCAAGTGAAAAGCTCCACGGTGAGGGTCTTGTTGCCCTCGTAACGGGAGTTGAACTGCTTGGTCACCACTTGGGGGATACGGCCCACGTGCCCGTAGGCGGCGGTCTCCAAATAGATGGGGTTACGCAGCTTCAGCCGCTCCTCTATAGCTTTGGGGCGCAGGTCGAAAAGCTCGTCGATCTTACGGGCTATCTCACCGTCGGTGAGCTGCACGTGGCTGCGTCCGTAAGTGTTCACGTAGATGCTTACAGGGCGTGCCACGCCGATGGCGTAGGAGACTTGCACGAGTATCTCGTCGGCCACGCCGGCGGCCACGAGGTTCTTGGCGATGTGGCGTACGGCGTATGCGGCCGAGCGGTCTACTTTCGAGGGGTCCTTGCCGGAGAAGGCACCGCCGCCATGAGCGCCTTTACCACCGTAGGTGTCGACGATAATCTTGCGCCCGGTAAGTCCCGTGTCGCCGTGGGGACCACCGATGACGAACTTGCCCGTGGGATTGACAAGGTAAGTGATGTCCGCATTGAAGAGGGCGCGTACTTTCCCGGAACCGATGGAGGCGATGACGCGGGGCATAAGCACCTCGACGACATCGCGGCGGATGGTGTCGAGCATGGCCTTGTCGGCAGCTAATTGGGCCTCGGGAGTGTCGTCTTCGGGCTGGATAAACTCATCGTGCTGGGTAGAGAGAACAATGGTGTCGATGCGCACCGGGCGGTCGTTGTCGTCGTACTCGATGGTGACTTGACTCTTGGCATCGGGGCGCAGGTAAGGCATGAACTTGCCTTCCCGGCGGATGTCGGAGAGCACGCGCAGGATGCGGTGGGCCAAGTCGAGCGACAAGGGGATGTAGTTCTCGGTCTCGTTGGTGGCATAGCCGAAGATGATACCTTGGTCGCCGGCTCCCTGCTCCATGGGGTCTTCCCGCTCCACGCCAAGGTTGATGTCGGGGCTCTGCTCGTGAATGGCGCTGAGCACGCCACACGAATTACTCTCGAACATGTACTCGCCTTTGGTGTAGCCTATCTTCTGTATGACTTCGCGGGCAATGAGTGGCAAATCGACGTAGGCTTCGGTACGTACCTCACCGGCCAAGATGACTTGCCCGGTGGTGACCAAGGTCTCGCAAGCCACTTTGGAACGGGGGTCATAGGCCAAGAGTTTGTCGAGAACGGCGTCTGATATTTGGTCCGCCACTTTGTCGGGGTGTCCTTCCGACACCGATTCGGATGTGAATAGATATCCCATAGTTTCTTCGTTGATTGTACCGCCGGTACGTTCTTATTTCTTTTTCTTGGGCATTCTCCGGGCCCACCCCTCCTCGCTGAAATCGGGTTCGGGGCCTTTGAAATAGTCTTGCTTTTGGGAGCTCTTCTTGCCTTTGGTCCTTGGCTGGGCGTCGTCGTGCTGGAAGAACTGTTTCCAATCGTCCTTCTTGGGATGGGGCTTGGAATAGAAGTCGTCGGATGCCGCTGCTTGCTTGCGCTCGCGCCTAACCGGTTTCTCACGCTGATAAGTGGCGCGACGGGGCTTCTCCGGGGCAGGGTTGCCTTGGGCTTCCCTACCCTGCTGTTCCCACCTGCCGTTGCCTTGGACTTCTCTAACCGGCTGTTCCCGCTTGCCGTCGCCTTCATCGCTTACCTCCACGGTTACCTTACGGCCGTTCCAGTTGGCCCGGTTCAGGAACTTCAGCACGGTGGAGGTGTCTTGCTCTTCCACCTCGAAGAAGGAGAAGTTCTGCATGATGTCGATGCGTCCCAACGCTACCCGCCCGCGGATGTTGCGGTTGATAAGCCCCATGAGTTCATTGGGGAAGAGACCGTCTTTCTTGCCCAAATTGATGAAGAGGCGGGTATAACCCGCTTCGGCCTGACGGCCGCGTGACTTGTCACCTTTGCCGCTATGCCCGGCTCTATCTCGTTTGGCACGCGGGTTTTCGTCGGTGGCCAACTGTATCTCCTCGCGGTCGTGGTAATACTCGGAGAAGCGGTTGAACTCGCGGGAGACCATGCGCTTGATGAGGTCTTCTTTGGAGAGCCAGTCGAGCTTGCGGTAGATGTCGGGCATGAAGTCGT
>JAJPYP010000132.1 GCA_021204885.1 Prevotellaceae bacterium | reverse complement strand
TGGCCCTGAGACAGTCGTACAGGTGCAGCTTGGAGAGCTTGCGCACGGTCTCTTCGTGGAAGGCTTGCGGGGTGGGCGCCTTATGGAAGTAGAGGTATCCGCCGAAGACCTCATCGGCTCCCTCGCCGCTGAGCACCATCTTGATGCCCATGCTCTTGATGACACGCGCTAATAGGTACATGGGGGTGGAGGCGCGTACGGTGGTCACGTCGTAAGTCTCGATGAAGTAGATCACATCGCGCAGGGCGTCCAAGCCCTCTTGGATGGTGTAGTTTATCTCGTGGTGCACGGTGCCGATGTGGGCGGCTACCTCGCGGGCTTTCAACAGGTCGGGGGCACCTTTCAATCCCACGGCAAAGGAGTGCAGCTGCGGCCACCATGCATCGGCTTGGTTGTCGGTCTCGATGCGCTTGGAGGCGAACTTCTTGGCGATGGCCGAGATGACCGAGGAGTCCAAGCCGCCGCTCAAGAGCACGCCGTAAGGCACGTCGGACATGAGCTGGCGCCGCACCGAGGCTTCCAGTGCGGCGCGTATGGCGCTTACCTGCTCCTCGTGGCTGCGGGCATCGTCTTTCACTAACGTGTAGTTCATCCATGGGCGCGAGTACCAGCGCACCATCTTGCCCTCGCGGCCGTGGTAGTAGTGGCCGGGCAGGAAAGGCTCGTACTCGTCGCAGTTGCCTTCCAAGGCTTTCAGCTCGCTGGCCACGTAGACGCGCCCCTCTTTGTCGCGGCCTATATAAAGAGGTATCACGCCGATGGGGTCGCGTGCAATGAGGTAGTCGTCGTTCTCCTCGTCGTAAAGGGCGAAGGCGAAGATGCCGCTCAGCTCTTCCAAGAAACGGATGCCTTTCTCTTTATAGAGGGCAAGGATGACTTCGCAGTCGGAGCCTGTCTGGAACTCGTAACGGCCGGCGTAGCGGGCGCGGATGTCGCGGTGGTTGTATATCTCTCCGTTGACGGCGAGCACCTGCTTGCGGTCGGGGGAGTAGAGGGGTTGCCTGCCCGATTGGGGGTCGACAATGGAGAGCCGCTCGTGTGCCAATATGGCCGAGCCGCCCACGTAGATGCCGCTCCAGTCGGGTCCGCGGTGACGCACTTTCTGCGCCATCTTCAAGGCTTTCTTCCTTAACTCGGGTTGTTGCTCACGGATATTGAATATAGCTACGATGCCACACATGGTATTCGGAGTTATTAATGGTAAACTGTTCTTGTGATGCGCTGTCCTTACAGTGACCGGCCGTGCCTTATGCTTTGCCGCCCAGGTAAGCGTCTATCTCGCGGGCCACCCTGCGGCCGTCGGCCAAGGCGCGTACCACGAGGCTGGCGCCGTTCAAGGCATCGCCGGCAAGGAACACATTCGGTATGGGCGCCGGTTGCTGCGGCTTGAGGAAACCCATGGCCAAGAGTACCATGTCGGCCTCGATAATCTCTTTCTTGCCCGTGGGCTTCATCACGGGGCGGCCGCCGTCTTCGCCGGGAAGCCACTCCACCGCTTCTACCTCCACGCCGCAAACGTGTCCCTCCTTGCCGAGGAAACGGTTCGAGGCGAGCGACCAACGGCGCGTGCATCCCTCTTCGTGGCTACTGGTGGTCTTCAACACGATGGGCCACTGCGGCCACGGGGTGGCGTCGTTGTGCCCTACGGGCGGTTGGGGCATGATCTCTATCTGCGTTACGCTGACGGCTCCCTGACGGATGCTGGTGCCGATGCAGTCGCTGCCCGTATCGCCGCCGCCGATGACTAACACGCGCTTGCCTTTGGCGTTGACGAGCTCCTTGGCAGGGAAGCTCTCGCCGTCGAGGATGCGGTTCTGCTGGGAGAGCATCTCCAAGGCGAAGTGGATGCCTTTCAAGTCGCGTCCCGGTATGGAGAGGTCGCGGGCTTGCGGCGTGCCGGTGCACAGGGCGTAGGCATCGTAGCCTTCGGGCAGCTTGCCCGCGGTTACTTCCACGCCCATCTCGAAGCGGATGCCTTCGGCCTGCATGAGCTTGATGCGGCGGTCAATCACCTCTTTGGGCAGCTTGAAATTGGGTATGCCGTAGCGCAAGAGACCGCCCGGCAGGGGGTGACGGTCGTAGAGGGTCACTTCATAGCCTTGGGCGTTGAGGCGCATGGCAATGCTCAATCCGGCAGGGCCGGCACCGATGATGGCTACCCGCTTGCCGTTGCGCGTGGGGTGTATGGGTTGGATGAAGCCTTCGCGGAACGCGGCTTCGGCAATGGCCGCCTCGTTCTCGCGCACGGTCACAGGCTCGTCGCAAGAGAGCTTCAACACGCACGACTTCTCGCACAGGGCAGGGCATATACGCCCCGTGAACTCGGGGAAGTCATTGGTCTGCGTGAGCAGCTTGAAGGCCTCTTCCCACTTGCCTTTGTAGAGCGCGTCCTGGAATTCGGGCGGCTTGTTGCCCAACGGGCAGGCCCAATGGCAAAAGGGCACGCCGCAGTCCATGCAGCGTGATGCCTGCAACTTGCGGTCGTGGCTGTTCAGGGTCTGTTCCACTTGACTGAAATCGGTGATACGTTCGTGTATCGGACGGTAACCCGCCTCTTGGCGGGGAATATGTAAGAATGCTGTAGGGTTTCCCATAATCTTTTATCGCTTTGTTTTCAAGTTCGCTAAATTCGTCTGCTTGGCTTCTCATGTGAGGCCTTAATAGTCGCGCTGCATGTCGGCGATCTTCTGTTGCAGCTTGCGCATCTGCTCCTCTTGCAACACTTTCTTGTACTCGATGGGCACTACCTGTATGAATTCGTCCACGTAGCGGTTCCAGTCGTCGAGCATGGTGCGTGCCAGCTTGGAGCCGGTGTAGAGGTAGTGCTGGCGGATGAGCTCGTGCAACTCCTTGCGGTAGCTTGCCTCTTCAATGAGGCTCAACTCCACCATCTCCATGTTGCAGAAGTAGTCGAAGTTGCCCTCGCGGTTCCATACGTAGGCCACGCCGCCCGACATACCGGCGGCGAAGTTGCGCCCTGTGGTGCCCAGTACTACCACACGGCCGCCGGTCATGTACTCGCAGCAGTGGTCGCCCACGCCTTCCACAACGGCTACGGCACCCGAGTTGCGCACGGCGAAACGCTCGCCCACACGCCCGTTGATGTAGACCTCGCCGCTGGTGGCGCCATACAGAAGCGTGTTGCCCGCGATGGTGTTGTTCTCGGCCTCGAAGTTGCTTCGTACCGGCGGCAGCACGGCGATGCGTCCGCCCGAGAGCCCCTTGCCCAAGTAGTCGTTGGCCTCTCCCTCGAGCTTGAAGCTCACGCCCGGTACAAGGAACGCGCCGAAGCTCTGTCCGGCCGAGCCTTTGAACTTGACGCTCAAGGTTTGGTCGGGCAATCCCTTGGCACCGTATTTCTTGGCGATGGCACCCGAGAGCATGGCACCGCAGGCACGGTCGGTATTGGCGATGGCGTATTCCAAGGAACACTCGCGCTGGTTCTCCAAGGTGCCGGCGGCGGCCCGCAGCATCTCCACGTCCTTCACGCCCTCGATGCCGTGGTGCTGAGAGGTGACGTGGTGTATGGCGGCATCGCCCGGTACCCGCGCCAAGAGGTGCGAGAAGTCCAATAGGGCGTGCTTGGGATTGGCCGGGGGCGGTACTTTACCCTTCTCCAACTCCTCCTTGCGCACCAACAAGTCGGTGCGGCCGATGATGTCGTCCAACTTTCGCACGCCGAGTTCGGCCAAGTATTCGCGCACTTCGCGGGCAAGGAAGGTGAAGTAGTTCATCACGTATTCGGTGCGCCCGCGGAAGCGTTTGCGCAGCTCGGGGTTTTGGGTGGCCACGCCCACGGGGCAGGTATTCTGGTTGCACTTGCGCATCATCACGCAGCCCAACACGATAAGGGCGGCGGTGCCGAAGCCGAACTCTTCGGCTCCCAACATGGCCATGACGATGACGTCGCGGCCGGTCTTGAGCTGGCCGTCCACTTGCAGCACCACTTGCCCGCGCAAGCCGTTCAACACGAGGGTCTGCTGGGTCTCGCTCAATCCCAATTCAGGGGAGATGCCCGCATAACGGATGGAGGAGACGGGCGAGGCGCCTGTACCGCCTTCGGCTCCCGAGATGACTATCAAGTCGGCCTTGGCCTTGGCCACGCCGGCGGCGATGGTACCCACACCGCTCTCGGCCACGAGCTTCACGCTGATCTTGGCGTCGGGGTTGACGTTCTTCAAATCGAAGATGAGTTGGGCCAAGTCTTCTATGGAGTAGATGTCGTGGTGGGGCGGGGGCGAGATGAGCGAGATGCCGGGTATGGAGTGGCGCGTGCGTGCGATGACCTCGTCTACCTTGAAGCCGGGCAACTGCCCGCCTTCACCGGGCTTGGCGCCTTGGGCTATCTTGATTTGTATCTCGTCGGCATCCATCAGGTACTCGGTGGTGACGCCGAAACGTCCCGAAGCCACTTGCTTGGTGGCCGAGCGAAGCTCCGTGCCGAAGCGGTCGCTGTCTTCGCCGCCCTCGCCGGTGTTGCTGCGTGCGTGTAGCCGGTTCATGGCCAAGGCCATGGCCTCGTGCGCCTCTTGACTCAACGCGCCGAACGACATGGCGCCGGTGACGAAGTGCTTTACAATCTCCGCTTCGGGTTCTACTTGCTCGATGGGGATGGGATGGCGACGGAAACCGAGGAAGTCGCGTAGGAAGACGGGCTTGGCTTTCTCGTCGACCAAACGGGAGAACTCCTTGAACTTCTTGTAGCTGCCAAGGCGGGTGGCTAATTGCAAGGTGCTGATGACCTCGGGTGTCCACGCATGTTGCTCGCCGTCCTTGCGGAAGGAGTAGATGCCTTTGTTGGGAAGCAACCCGTCGGGCGTTACGGCGAAGCCGGCATCGTGCATGGCGATGGCGTCGCGGGCCACCTCGTCCAAGCGGATGCCGCCGATGGTGGAGCGCAATCCGCCGAAGTAGGCGTTGCCGAGCTCCTCGCTGATGCCGATGGCTTCGAATATCTTGGCGCCACGGTAGGAACGGATGGTGGAGATGCCCATCTTGCTCATGATCTTGAGCAGGCCTTTGCAGATGGCGGTGATGTATTTCTTCTCGGCGGTGGCGTAGTCAAGCTGTATCTCGTTCTTGGCTACCATCTTGTCGATGATGGCGAATGCCATGTAGGGGTTCAGGGCGCTGGCTCCGAAGCCAAGCAGCAGGGCGGCGTGCATCACTTCGCGCGTCTCGCCGCTCTCTACCACAAGTGCGGTCTGCACGCGCTTGCCCACGGAGATGAGGTGGTGGTGCACGGCGCTCACGGCCAATAACGAGGGGATGGCGGCGTGGGTGCTGTCTACGTCGCGGTCGGTCAAGACGATGTAGTTCACCCCTTCGTTGACCGACTCTTCGGCCTGCTTGCACAGTGCCGAGAGCGACTCTTGCAACCCGGCGCGTCCTTTGGATACTTCAAAGAGCATGGGCAGCTTCACGGTCTTGAATCCTTTGTAACGGATGTTGCACAGGATGTCCAGCTGGGTGTTGCTCAAGATGGGATGGTTCAGGCGCACCATTTTGCAATGGCTCTCGTCGGGGGTGAGGATGTTCATGCCCACGGCGCCGATGTACT
>JAJPYP010000220.1 GCA_021204885.1 Prevotellaceae bacterium | reverse complement strand
AGTCGGTCTCGGTGGTGATTTTAAGCGGCATGAGGTTCAACACCACGATGCGCAAGGGGCGTATGTCCTGCCGGGTGGCGCGTGAATGGTCTATCACGAAGATGTTCTCCTTCTTCAACGCTTCGATGGCAGGGAGTTTATCGGGTAAATTCAGCGGCATATCTTGTTCCGGTTTAATGGTTATCGCATACGGTTACAATGGTGTAAAGGTAGGCAAAAAAACGGTGCCGACACTTTTTCCACAATTTTTTTTCGTTTTTGACGGGATATATGGAAAAAAGTACTACCTTTGTTATAAGTTTAAGCCATTATGCTGATGGCGTAAGCAAGTAAATGACATTATTAACCCGGAGGGCGGCGCAAGCCGTCTCCACCTAAACACTTTTTCTATGAAAAGTCCAATCGGCAGAGGGTCGGTTGTCCCGCTCAGCGGTTGCGCCCTCATCGTGTGTCTGGCCTCCTGTGTCAACCAAGTCGGAAACGAGTCAAGCGGCGGTTCCTCGCCCGGCGACATTCCCATCTCCTTCACCTCCACCATTACCCAAGCAGAGACCAAAGTGACCGACAACGCCTTTGAAAGCGGCGACAAGGCCGGGTTGTTTGCCGTCATCTCGCCGGGCACGCTCGACGAAGAACGCTACATCGACAACCTTTGCCTGAACTGTGGCACGGAAGGTATGCTCTATCCCGAAAAGGAGGTGTTCTACCCTGCCGAAACCGATGCAAGGCTCGACTTCTACAGCTACTACCCCTACCGTCAGGACGGCATGCAAGCGGGCAGTCGCACCATGGACATCTCCATCATCGACGACCAGAGCGACGACGACAACTATGCCGGCTGCGACTTCCTGCTGGCCTGTACCACCGGCATTGCCGCCGGTACGGAACCCGTGGCACTCACCTTCGGGCACCAATTGGCCAAAATCAACTTCACGCTGTTGCCCCAAGCGGGGATGGAAGCCGCCGGCATCGTGGCGGCCGATCCTGCGATTGTCGTGGGCAGCATCAAGACCACGGCAAGCCTCGACCTCCACACGGGCAGTTTCACATGCGGCGAGCAAACGGCCGACATCATTCCCCACGGCGACTGGACGGAAGACGGCGAAGGCCACGTCAGCGGCAAGGCCTGCATCGTCATTCCACAGGCATTGGAAGCAGGTCTGGAAGTGACGGTGGAATGGAACGGAAAGCTCTACGCCTGCCCCTTGACGCTCGACCGCATAGAGAGCGACACCGAGATAACGGTCCATATCGAAGTCGTCCCCACGGAAGACGACACCTTGACCGGCATGGTGGCCGACATCAAGGCATGGGGCAACACCCAGACCCTCGACACCGAAAGCCGGAACCGCTTGAATCGTGTCAGCGTCTCAGCCCTCTCCTTCACGCAGTCCAACGTCTACCATGTATTCCACTTGGGACGTACGGTGGCCGAAGTGTGCAAGGAGTATCTCTACGACGAAACGGCCGGGCTCCCCATCGACGCGCAAGCCATCGTGCTCTACCCCGTGACGGGCGAGCAGACTGACCTGACCCGAGGCACCGTGCTGCAACTCCTTGGCGTGGAAGGAGCGGTACACGGAGGTACCGTCTGCTGGAACACCGACGGGAACACCTTTACCTATACGCCGGGCTGTTCTCTGCCCATCAGCTGTTTCTACATCGACGCCGACGGCACCCCTACCCTTACCAAACCCGACGAACCCCTGCCGGTCACCGTGAGCTGCTACCTGCTACGCGACACGCGCGACACGCTCCAAACCTACCCCATCGTCAAGGTAGCCACCCAGTACTGGATGCGCGATGACCTGCACGCCACCCTGTACAACGACGGCGAGGAGATTACCAAAAGAGACTCCTTGAACGAGGGCGCGGGTTACTTCCAGCGCGAGGACGACTTGCAGAACATCCTCTACAACGGAGAGGCGCTGCTCACCGGGAAGATGGCGCCGCAAGGCTGGCGCGTACCCACCGAAAGCGACTGGACGCTACTGAAAGCCTACGTACACGAAGAGGCCTCCAAGCTGAAAGGAGGCACGTGGGAACCTTTGGAGAACGAGGAGTTCTTCCCCTACGACAATCTGAGCGGCCTGACCATCCACCCCACCGGCATGCTCTCGCCCACACAAGGCTTCGTGAACCACACCCGCAGCGCCGTCTACTGGACCTCGGGGACCGACGGTGAGCCGGTAGGGCAGCACTCCGTCTACCTGCATTGCGCCAACAATGACATAGCCTTCCAAAGCGTCAAGGTAGACGACATCTACATCGGCGCCGCCCTGCGCTGCATCAAGGAGTGAGGAGCCGGAAGCATGCCCGCGCAATTATTTTCGCCTAAATTTGAAGAAGCCTGTTACATTGTCATTTCTTTTTCCTAACTTTGCCAATTAAGCGGTTTTATAGCCGCCCGGCAACGAGAAGAGAAAGGAATGAAAGTAACAGACTTGATAAAAGGCAGCGAGAAGACGGCCTTCGCCTACGAGATTCTGCCACCGCTCAAAGGCACCGGCATAGAGAAGCTCTACGAGACCGTCGAGACGCTGCAGGAGTTCGACCCCAAATACATCAACATCACCTCGCACCGCAGCGAGTATGTCTACAAGGAACTGGCCGGCGGCCTGTTCCAAAAGAACCGCGTCTATCGCCGTCCCGGCACGGTAGCCGTGGCGGCGGCCATACAAAACAAGTACAACGTCACCATGGTGCCCCACGTGCTTTGCAGCGGCAACACGCCTGAAGAGATTGAGTACACCCTGCTCGACCTGCAATTCCTCGGCATCACCGACCTGCTTGTGCTGCGTGGCGACAAGGCCAAACACGATGCCCGCTTCACACCCGAAGCGGGTGGTTACAGCCATGCCATAGAGCTGCAAGCACAAGTCAACGACTTCAACAGGGGCATCTTCATCGACGGCTCGCCTATGCAAGTGACCAAGACCCCCTTCTCTTACGGCGTGGCCTGTTACCCCGAAAAGCACGAAGAGGCACCCAACCGCGACACCGACCTCTATTGGTTGAAGAAGAAGGTGGAAGCGGGTGCCGAGTATGCCGTGACCCAGCTCTTCTACGACAACCGCAAGTATTTCGACTTCGTGCGGCGTGCCCGGGCCGCCGGCATCACCGTGCCCATCATACCCGGCATCAAGCCCTTCAAGAAACGCTCCCAGCTCACCGTCATTCCCCAGACCTTCAAGGTCGACTTCCCGGAAGAGTTCACCCGCGAAGCCCTGCAATGCAAAGACGACGACCAGGCCAAGCAATTGGGCATCGAGTGGTGTGTGACACAGTGCAAGGAACTCATGGCCCATGGCGTGCCCATCCTGCACTTCTACTCCATCGGCGCGGTAGACAGCATCCGCGAGGTGGCGCGACGCATATTCTAAGAACCGACAAGCAGAAGCGGCATGTTTTTCAAAGAGGTCATAGGGCAAGAGGAAGCCAAGCAGAAACTGCTGGCGGAAGTCTCGTCGGGACACATCCCGCACGCGCGGCTTTTTTACGGAGCCCCCGGCGCGGGCGAGTTCCCGCTGGCCATGGCCTACGCCCGCTACCTTTGTTGCACCCGCCGCACCAATGGCGACGCCTGCGGCACCTGCCCCTCGTGCGTGAAGTGGAACAAGCTGGTACACCCCGACGTGCACTTCATCTTCCCCATCGTGAAGAGCACCAAGGCCAAGCGCGAAGTGTGCGACGACTTCCTGCCCGAGTGGCGACGTTTCGTCTTGGGCAGCCCCTACTTCACCTTGAACCAATGGCTCGACGAGTTAGGTACGGAGAACGGCCAAGCCATGATCTACGCCAAGGAGAGCGACGAGATAACCCGCAAGCTCAACCTCAAGTCGAGCGAGGGAGGCTACAAGATCACCATCGTGTGGCTGCCCGAGAAGATGCACGAGACCTGCGCCAACAAGCTGCTCAAGCTTTTGGAAGAGCCACCTGAGAAGACCCTCTTCTTCCTTGTCTCCGAAGCCCCCGACATGCTGCTGGCCACCATCCGCAGCCGCACACAAAGCTTCCCCGTGCATCCGCTTCCCGAAGCGGTCATCGCCGAGGCCTTGCAGCGGCAGTATGGCATAGAAGAGAAAGAGAGCCTTTCCATCGCACATTTGGCAGGCGGCGACTTCATCGAAGCCCTGAAAGCCATCCACCTTGACGAGGCCCGGAAGCAGTTCTTCGACTGGTTCGTGTCGCTCATGCGCCTCTCCTACCAACGCAAGATAAGGGAGATGAAGCAGTGGAGCGAGCAAGTGGCCGCCATAGGGCGCGAAAGGCAGAAGAGCTTCCTTGCCTACTGCCAACGCATGACCCGTGAAAGCTTCATCTACAACCGCCATGTGGCCGGACTCAACTATATGACACGCCCCGAAGAGAGCTTCGTCTGTCGCTTCGCCCCTTTCGTGAACGGGCGCAACGTGGCGGGCATCATGCAGGAGCTAAGCGAGGCACAAGCCCACATCGAGCAGAACGTGAACGCCCGCATGGTCTTCTTCGACTTCGCCTTGAAGATGATCGTGCTGCTGAAAAGCTGAACCCCCAAACAGATACTCATTAATAAACATAAAGCACAGACAATGGAATTTACACTCAATAACGGCAGCGGAAAGTTATCGGCCAAAAGCTGCGGCAGACAAGACAAACAACTCAACACCTACGACTGGCTGGCCGACATACCGGGCAATCCCGACGAGTGCGACTTGGTGGAAGTACAGTTCAAGAACACCCGGAAAGGCTATTTCCGCAACAGCAACAAGCTGTCCTTGGAAAAGGGCGACATTGTGGCGGTGGAGGCCACGCCGGGCCACGACATCGGCACGGTAACCCTGACAGGCCGCCTCGTGCCGCTACAGATGAAGAAAGCCAACCTCAAGTCGGAAGCCGACCTGAAGCGCATCTACCGCAAGGCCAAGCAGGTGGACTTAGACAAGTTCCGCGAGGCCAAGGCACGCGAACACGGCACCATGATACGGGCCCGCCAGATAGCCAACAGCCTCCAGCTGAACATGAAGATAGGCGACGTGGAGTATCAGGGCGACGGCAACAAAGCCATCTTCTACTACATCGCCGACGAGCGCGTGGACTTCCGCCAGCTCATCAAGGTCTTTGCCGAGACTTTCCGCGTGCGCATCGAGATGAAGCAAATCGGTGCCCGCCAAGAGGCCGGACGCATCGGCGGCATCGGTCCCTGCGGACGCGAACTGTGTTGCGCCACGTGGATGACCTCGTTCGTCTCCGTCTCCACCAGTGCCGCCCGCATACAGGACATATCGCTCAACCCGCAGAAGCTCGCCGGCCAATGCGCCAAGCTCAAGTGCTGCCTCAATTACGAGATAGACTGCTACGTGGAGGCCCAAAAGCGTTTCCCCTCCAAGGAGATTTGCTTGGAGACGCAAAGCGCCGTCTATTACCTCTTCAAGACCGACCTATTGACCAACCAAGTGAGCTACTCCACCGAGAAGAACGCCCCCGTGAACTTGGTGACCATCAGCGGCAAGCATGCCTTCGAGATCATCGGCATGAACAAGCGCGGCATCAAGCCCGAAAGCTTGGAAGAACAAGCCGTCAAGCCCGCAC
>JAJPYP010000106.1 GCA_021204885.1 Prevotellaceae bacterium | reverse complement strand
GTCACTTTACGGGCATCGTCCGAAATATATCCTGCCATAATATATATAAGTTTGTATCTCTTTCAGGTTTGATTGTTTGTACTGCGACCGCTTGGGGTTCACCGGCACGCGGTTGCAAAGGTAACGCTTTTACGGATTACTTGTTTACCGCAGTCATTTTATCGAAAGTGAATCCAAGGAAATCGGGTATCACATGGTGGCACAACGGGGCAATGGCTTCTGCAGGGTTGGTGGTGGAGAGGCCGATGACCACGGCTCCCGATGCCAATCCTGCCTTCAGGCCGTTGAAAGAGTCCTCGAAGACGTAAGTAGTCTCAGGAGTAGTGCCGAATGTCTCCATGCCTAATAGGTAGCAGTCGGGCGCAGGCTTGGAGGCACGGAACATCTTGTCGGTAAAAACACGGTGAAAGAGCCGCTTCATTTCAGGATGTGCCCGATAGACAGCCTCCATCTTCCGTTCGCCCGAACTGGTGACGATAGCGGTATAGCAACCGTGGCGACGCAGGTCGTCCATGAAATCGAGGAAACCGGGAATGTATTCGAAAGCCATCTCTTGTTCGAAGCGGTCGAGTGCCGGGATGATTTCGGCTTGCAACTGCTCTTTGCCTGCAAAGTACTTGGTGAAGATGGCGGCCAAGGTAGTACCTTTGATACGGTCTTGCAAATCTTCCATACCGAAATGCTCCACACCTATGCGGTGCCAGAAAAGACTGTATTGACTTTCCGTATCCATGACCACACCGTCGAAATCGAAGAGGACGGCTACAGGTTTATCGTTATCCATACGCACTTTGGTTGTTTGCCATTCATTGGTTGCGGCTGCAAAGGTCTGAATAATCCTTGAACCGCACAAATATATCACCCCCATTTCGCTTCATCTTGAAGATTATTGCGTATTTTTGCCGTACTTTAAATAAGCCGAAGATGAAGAAATTTGCACACGGCATGCGGTACATGCCCCATAACTATTCCGACGAGGCGGAGGCCAAGGTACAGCAATACAAGCGGGCGGGTTGCAAGCTGCCCATGCGGAATTTGCTGCGCACGGAAGAACAGATAGCGGGCATCCGCGCGAGTGCCAAGATAAACACGGCTTTGCTGGATTACATTGCGGAACATATCCGCGAAGGAATGTCCACCGCCGAGATTGACCATCTGGTCTATTGTTTCACCACCGACCACGATGCCATCCCCGCCGATTTCCTTTATGAAGGCTATCCAAAAAGTGTTTGCACCAGTGTGAACGACGTGGTGTGCCACGGAGTTCCCTCCACCAAGGAGATACTGTGCAACGGCGACATCGTGAACGTGGACGTCTCCACCATCTTCAAAGGCTACTATTCGGACGCTTCGCGCATGTTCCTCATAGGTGACGTAAGCCCGGAAGTGCGGCGGTTAGTGGAAGTGGCCCGCGAATGCCGTGACTTGGGCATCAAGGCGGCACAGCCTTGGGCGCGGTTAGGCGACATAGGCGCCACCGTGCAGGAGCATGCCGAGAACAACGGCTACAGCGTGGTCAGGGAGTTCTGCGGGCATGGCTGCGGCATCAAGTTCCATGAGGAGCCCGATGTGGAGCATGTGGGGAAACGAGGCACCGGCATGTTGTTGGTACCGGGCATGACCTTCACCATCGAGCCGATGATCAACATGGGTGCCAAGGAGATATTCATTGACGAGACTGACGGCTGGACGGTGTGCACCGAAGACGGCTTGCCCTCGGCACAATGGGAGAGCCAAATCTTGATAACCGAAACGGGTAACGAGATCCTGACCCAGTAGGCATGCAGCTGAGATTCATGAGCCTTGCCAGCGGCAGCAGCGGCAATTGCTACTACTTGGGCACGGAATGGTATGGTATCTTGATTGATGCCGGCATCTCGACACGACGCATCAAAAAGGAGTTGAAAGAAGTGGGCATCGGCATGGAGATGATACACGCCGTCTTTTTGACACACGACCATGCCGACCATGTGAAATCGGTAGGCATTTTAGGAGAAAAGCTGCATATTCCCATCTATGCCACCCGGCGTACCCACGAGGGAATTGACATGGGACACCATTCGTCCAAGCGGCTCCAAGCATCCCGACTCTACATAGAGAAAGAGACGCCATTGCAGTTCCGCGACTTCCGCATCGAGGCCTTCGAAGTACCGCACGACGGTACGGACAACGTGGGCTACTGCATAGAGGTCGATGGCAAGACCTTTACCTTCGCCACCGACTTGGGAGAGATAACCCCCACCGTAGCCACCTACCTGCGCAAGGCAAACTACCTTATTTTAGAGGCAAACTACGATGAGGAGATGCTGCGTACGGGAAGCTATCCAGCCTACCTGAAAGCCCGTATAGCCGGCACCAACGGACATTTGAGCAACCGTGCCGCCGCCGAATTCATAGCAGACAACATGAGCGGAAAGCTGCGTTACATCTGGCTCTGCCACTTGAGCAAGGACAACAACCTGCCGGAACTGGCGCACCACACGGTAGCGTTGAAATTAGCCGAAAAAGGCATTGCGGTGGACACGGAAGTACACCTATGCGCGTTGCAACGCACCCTACCCACCGAACTCTATCTGTTCGAATAAAGCTCACCTGATAATCATTGGGAGCAAACATAGATTTCAGCAAGTCTAAAGAAATGCTATACCTATATATATAAAACAATCGAGGCGTTCATTCACATGAACGCCTCGAGACATAATTCTAATACAGATAAACAAAACTTTTATGATGAAATGAACAAATTCATCCAACTTAAAGGGTTCATATCGTACTATTAACTAATCCTATCCCCGGCAGGAGCCGCTTCCCCACGAGGGGAAGCGGCCGCTGTAGGGTGTATAGGTTTAGCGCTTCGTTACAGTGAACGGCAACGTGATGGTTACGTCGTGACCGTAAATATCGGTGCCGATCAGTGTCAAAGTAGACTCTACATCACCTGTCGGGTCGGTATCGACGGAAACCGGAGTGAAGGTCAATGTAGAGCCATCGGAGGTAATGGTGAAGTATTCATCTTCTACACCGTTTCCATCGGTGGTCAAGTGAGCTTCCGTAATCTCGAGGCTGGTGCCGTTGTAGCCACCGGCGGCGTTTGCGTTGTACTCACCGTCCTTCAAGCTCGTACCTTCGATGGTAGAGAGGTCAAGCGTGAAGGTCTTGTCAGCGTAAACTACCGAAGTGATTGCATCCTCAGCCCAAGCCCAAGT
Source organism: Prevotellaceae bacterium (assembly GCA_021204885.1). The sequence goes on along the minus strand of JAJPYP010000106.1, from coordinate 2,486 downwards.
ATATACCTTTTCGTAGTAGAGACATACATACATTGCCTCGAATGTGTAACCTACAGCCACGTAGTCTTCATTCGGCGTAGCGGAAGAGATCTTACCGTAGTTCCAGCCTACCGTTACATCATGGTATGTCTTGTTGTCAACGTAGGAAACATCGACAGACAACGTCTCGTCACCGGCTACATCTACGTCGATGAGATCACCATTGGAATCAGTATCCGAGGTAGCCCATGTAATCTGGTAGTTGGAAGTGAGGCCATTATCTACAGCTTCCTTATCGTAGTTGAAGACAGAAGTCATAGCCATCGTACCGTAGGTCGTAGGATTAGTACTCCAATCAACTTTCACACCATCAGTGGACGGAACCATGAATGCATAGTACTTGCCGTCTACAAGCTGGTTGTACTTCACTTCGGCGCTGTAAGGCAGACCGGTGGGCAATACCTTCGTCATGGTGACGGTTATCGTACCGATGGTGCGGCCCTTCGAGTTGGTGAAGGTCAACGTACCGGTATATTCTTGGTCATCGAGGTAGTTAACCCAAGTATATATTGCACCGGCGGTAGTGGTAGGATCATCAAGAACGGTCGTATAAACGTTGGTTACGGAAGAGAGGTCGGTAGAAGAATCAGCCTCAGTACCGTCTGCAGCGTATAACTTGCCGCCGTTGGTGTAAGCTACGATAGCGCCCTTGCTGTTCGTCATAACCATGTTGAAGATAGGAGTTGTGGTATCATCGCCTGCGGTGCCATCGAGTTGGTCGGTAATCCAAGTGATGGTCGCTGCATTGCTCAACGATACACTGCTCAAATCAAGTGCGTCTACAGTAGATGTGGTGGTATATTCCGAATCAGATACAGGCGTGATGGTCGTTTCAGCCTCGCCCCAGTTCGTGCTCTGCGAACCCAATACGATATAGAATGCCTTGCCATCGGGGTCAACCAACGTACCGTCGTAGTTCACGGCAAATACACGGAAACCGATGATGTCGCCGTTGGCCTCGCTGCTGTTTACGGTAATCGTAGCGGAAAGAGGATAACCCGTTTCCTGTGCGTCGATAACCGTATTCAAGCCGGTGTAGCTGAACTTGGTCCAAGCGGCCCATTCAGACGGAGCCGATTCAATGGCGTTCTCCTCGAAGTCCAATGCCACGAACATGGCGCGGATGTGCTCGGGATCAACCTTGTTGCCATCTTCGTCTTCGGCATAGATAGAGATGGTGAAGGGCACGCCCACTTGGGCTTCATAAAGATCCTTATCGGCACGGTTATCGTTACTGTCATCAGCTGCATTCTTGTCGTCACCTTCGGTGATGGCGGCAACGGCGGCGTCACCCGTCCAACCCAATTCGGTATAGGTAATTGCGGATGAAGGATCCGTGTATTCCAAGCTGGGGTTGTTGCCGTCGTTCACGTAACGGTTGTTCAAGTCGGCCACGTCCTTGTCGCCTACGGTGTAGTTCAATGTGTTCTCACCCGTGTACTCTTCCCATGCCATGGTCAGGTCGTAAGTGGAAGTGGCATAGCGGTCGGCGTATGCGGCGAGCGTGTTGTTGATTTGTACGGCAAACAATACCTTGCTTGTCGTCTCGTCGCTATTGGTTACCGTGGTGGCAGCTGTGAAATCGTCCTTGGAGATGCCGTTAATCAACTGTGCGTAGATAGTGTACAAACCGCTGGCGGCAGCCCTTGTGGAAGAGGTGAGCAACTCTCCGTACTTATCCACACTCTTTACCTCTACATACTTGTCCATGTCTTCTCCCTGGCTGTTTACGAAGTGAATCATATCGGCAGTCAGCGAAGCGTTGACAGGAGATACACGTACCACGAACTTTTGGGGAACTTGTACCAATTCACCGGCGTTGAACGTGATGGCATTGTCTACATTGGGAGCGAATACATTGGCCTGTACAATGGCGGCACTGAAAGTCAAGTCTCCGTCGTTCAAGTCAACGTTGTCGGCCGTGTAAGAGATAACCAACTCGACGCTGGTTACACCAACCTCAACCAATACGGAGAGCGAGCTCAAGTTCGGGTTAATCTCAAGCAAAGCGTCTTGCACATCTTTCATATCAGCCTGCAGTGTGGCGATGTCGAGAGTATTGGCTGCGATGGATGTTCTCAAGTCCTCTATTTGGGTGTACAAATCAGTGATTTGGTCGGTCAAATCATCATAGTTGGAAGCGGTTTCATCGTCCATGTACTTCTTCAACTCGTCAATCTGAGACTGATAATCGGCCTCTTCAATAGCGGCTTGGAATGCCTGCAAAGCAGTGATTTGGATTTGCAGGTCAACATCGGCCGCGTTCAACGTCGCCTCGAGATCCTTGCGGGCGGCAGATTCGTCGGAAAGTGAGCCGGTCAACGAAGCAATGGTACCCTCGGCAGTCTCGATAGACTCCTTCATTTCGGCGATAGCAAGTGCCATAGCCGCGTCGGCGCTCTCCAAAGAAGCGGTCGCCTCGTTAATGGCCTTCTTCACATCATCGG
>JAJPYP010000213.1 GCA_021204885.1 Prevotellaceae bacterium | reverse complement strand
GTGAGGCAGACGGGAGGCTATGGCAAGGGCTGTCCGACCGTCTTGCCGACAACGAATGGGAAGGATTTTTGATATGGAAGCTACACTTTATCTTTTGCCGGCGCTGCTGGGGGAGACGCCCCCGGAGCGGGTGCTGCCTGCCTACAACAGGGAGGTGATTGGGGGCATACGCCACTTTATCGTGGAGGATGTGCGGTCGGCGCGTCGGTTCTTGAAGCGGGTGGTGCCGGCCATGGATATAGACTCTCTGAGGTTCTACGTGCTTGGCAAGCACACGGCGGCGGAGGAGATCCCCGGCTTCTTGCGGCCGTTAGCCGCAGGCGAGTCGATGGGGGTGATATCGGAGGCGGGATGCCCGGGCGTGGCCGACCCCGGACAGGCCGTCGTGGAGATGGCCGGGCGGCAGGGGTGGCGCGTGGTGCCGCTCGTGGGCCCCTCGTCCATTATCCTCTCGCTCATGGCATCGGGCTTCAACGGGCAGTGCTTCGCCTTCAACGGGTATCTGCCCATAGACCAGCCGGCACGCATCAAGGCCTTGCGGACGTTGGAGCAACGCATCTACGCCTTAGACCAGACGCAACTCTTTATCGAGACGCCTTACCGCAACAATAAGCTCGTGGAGACGATACTGTCCACTTGCCGGCCGCAGACACGGCTGTGCATCGCCTCGGGGATTACGTGCGAGGGGGAGTTCATCCGCACGCTCTCCGTCAGGGAGTGGCGCGGCCGCGTGCCCGACCTCTCCAAGGTGCCCACGATATTCCTGCTATATAAATAAGGTGGCAGCGCAGGCGAGGCGAAGCACTTGCGACGCGCCCACCCCACCCTCGCGTTTACTTGTCGAAAAGCTCGAAGGTGAACTTCACGCCCACTTCGCTGTACTTCCAGTTGGCGAAGCTCACGAAGAGGCCGAAGTCGAAGACGTTGGTGCCGATGCCGTAACCCAGCTCGGTGTAGGGGTGCAGGCGGGGCATGCGCAGCACGTTCAGGTAGAGGCGCTCGTTGAGGATGTATTGGGTGTACTTCCTTAGGTGGGTGAGCAGCAGGAAGGGGGCCTCGTAGGTGAGGTTGGCGCGGACGTACTGGGTGGAGGAGTTGTACCAGCGGCGGTCCAAGAGCTGGAACACGCCCCCTATATCGTCGTTCCACCCTACGGGCAGGTTGGAGCGGGCCAAGTTGGCGAAGTCCACGAAATAGAGTTCCTTTTGGTTGGTGAACTTGCCCCAGCCTCCACGGAAGTAGATGTTGCGCATCAGGCCCAAGGCGAGGGCGTATTGCACGTCGGCCTCCACACGCTCGTAGCGGCCGGTGCTGTGGAAGACCCCGCTGATGCCGCGTTCCCAATCTACCGACATGGTGGGATAGCGGGAGTAGAGGTTCACCTTACGCTGCCCGTTCATGTAGTAGTACTGGCCGGGTGTCCACGTGAGACGCACGCGGGGGGCGAAGTTGATGTAGCTGTGGCGGAAGCGCCTCAAGTACTCGGTGTCGAAGGTGACGCCGCCCGAGGGGCTGTCGGTGGCGGGCGTGTCGGCCCCGTCGGGGGTGATGACGGTGAAGTCGGAATACTTGGCCTCGCGGCGGCGGTGTATGGAGAAGCCTACGTCGAGCGTAAGCCCGTTGACCATCTCCCAGCTGTGACGCACTTGCAGGTAGAGGTCTTTAAAGTAGTCGAGGTGGATGCGGTTGAAGTCGAAGATGCTGTCGGGCATGGCATGGAGCTCGTCCAAGATCTCGCTGCTGTAGATGCGGTTGCCGTTGCCCACGCTTATGTGGAGCGAGGCTCGCTTGGTGGGCAGGTAGTCGTAGTCGGAGTTGATGGCCCAGTAGAACTCGTTGCGGTTGAAGTTGTATCCTATCTTGGGCACGACGCGCAAGAGGCGGTCGCCCGTGAAGAGGCGGTTGTACTTGAACTCTTGCCGGTAGGAGAAGCCGTTGCTGTGGCTGTAGCTCAGCAAGAAGGGGTTGATGAGGGGCGAGCAGCGCACGCTGCCTACGGTAGACAGGTTTACGGTGTAGCGGCTCAAGAGGGCGTCGCCTATTTGCCCCCAGAACACTTGGTGCCGCTGGCGGGAGGGGGCTGCCTTGGAGGTATCGGCCCCGAGGAAGTAGTCGTCGTAGATTTGCTGCTCGTGGGGCGCGAGCGGCTCGGGGCGGATGGTGCTGAAGTAGGCCGTGTCTCGACGGAAGGCGTTGGTGTCGGTGGAGAGGGTGTAGGAGTCGGAGAGGTCGTAGCGGCTGCGGCCGGTGCGGGCCTTGAGCCCGTGCAGGTCGACCTCGGTGGGGGTCTTCTGGGTGATGGCGCCGTAGTGCAACACGGAGGTGTAGGTGCCGTCCATCACGTTGCCCAGAAAGCGGAAGGTGGCCTGCATGCGGCAGACCAGGGGCAGGAACTCCTCGGGGGTGCCCACTTCACCCATCTGCAAGAGGTTGTTGAAGCGCAGCAGCTCGGAGTATCCCTTGAAGCGTATCTCGCGCACGCTCCACACGTTCTCGCTCACCACCATGTAGCCGGACACGAGCTGGTAGCTCTTGCTCTTGGGGGTGAAGCTTATCTTGAACTGCCGGTCGTGGCCTGTGCCGCCGATGGAGTCGACCCGGTAGGTGTAGTAGCTGCGGGCGTTGGGGGCAAGGGGCGAGAGCAGCCTGTCGAAGAGCAGCGTGGAGGCGTAGATGTTGATGTGGAAATACTCCAAGAGGTGCCCGTCCATCTCCCAGAAGCGCGAGGAGGTGCCTATGCCGGCGGTGACTTTCTGGTCGTAGATGTTGGGAGCGGTGTAGTGCAGCTCGCTGTAGTTCTCCATGATGTATCGGTCTACCCCCTTGCGCAGGCGGAACATGGAGGGGATGTAGCGCACGAGGCGGTTCTGCTTGCGCACGTGTACCTGGCCCTTCACGTAGAGGGTGGCATGGTAGTCGTCGACGATGTGCTCGTAGAAGGGGGCGAAGAAGATGACCTTCTCCATGATGGAGTCGGCCAAGGCACGCGCCTGGTCGGGGGCGCCGGCAAGGCGCTTGGCTTGCAGGGGCTGCCCGGTGAGGATGGCAAGGGGCAACAGGAGCAGCAGGGTGGTATATAAGCGGCCGTTCAACCTTTGGAGCGTATTCGTATTGACGGCAAATTTAGGGAGAAGGTGGTTATGATTTGGTAGTTTGGGCGCTCTTTTTTTCCTTTTGCACGTATTTTTTTGTCACTTATATACCGAGTTCTAATTTTTATTGTTACTTTTGTGCTACACAACAGTGTTTTGTAAAACAGCCATGGTTAGGAGTAATTCTGCAGATATACATATCCCAAGCTTGATTGCCGAGATGTGGGAACCGCTTACCCAAGAGCAAAGGGAGTTCTTGGCCAATCATTTTACCCTACAACATTATAGGAAGAACGAGATTGTGTATACCGAAGGCGAGGAGCCTTCCAACTTGATGTGCCTGCTTAGCGGCAAGGTGAAGATTTACAAGGACGGCGTGGGCGGACGGAGCCAGATTATCCGCATGATCAAGCCGGTGGAGTACTTCGGCTACCGCGCCTACTTCGCACAGGAGCCGTTCGTCACGGCGGCGGCGGCTTTCGAGCCCTCGCTCATCTGCATGATACCCATGACGGCCATCAAGCGGTTAGTGCGCGAGAACCCTGACTTGGCCATGTTCTTCATCAAGCAGCTCTCCATCGACCTTGGCGTGGCCGACGAGCGCACGGTGAACCTCACCCAGAAGCACATACGCGGGCGGTTGGCGGAGTCGCTGCTCTTCCTTCGCGAGGGCTATGGATTGGAGGAGGACGGCTCTACACTGAGCATCTACCTCTCGCGCGAGGACTTGGCCAACCTTTCCAACATGACCACGTCGAATGCCATCCGCACCCTATCGCAATTCGCCGCAGAGCGGCTCATTGCGATTGACGGGAGGAAAATCAAGATTATCGAGGAAGAGAAGCTGAGGAAGATCAGTAAGATAGGTTAACTTACTGCTTCAAGAACCTCTCGGCTTCCAACGCGGCCTTGCAGCCCGAGGCGGCAGCCGTGATGGCCTGACGGTAATGCGGGTCGGCCACATCGCCTGCGGCGAACACGCCGGGCAGGTTGGTGCGGGGCGTGCCCGGCTCTGTGATGATGTAACCCGTCTCGTCTGTCTGCAGGTAGGGACGGAAGAGCTCGGAGTTGGGCTTGTGGCCGATGGCAAGGAAGAAGCCGTCGATGGGGATGTCGTAACGGGTCTCGTCGGGCTGCCCCAACCGCTTGACCACGTGCATGCCTTCCACGCCCTCTTCGCCGTAGAGGCCAGTGGCATTATGCTCGAACAGCACGGTGATCTTGGGATGCTGCATGACGCGCTCCTGCATGATTTTCGAGGCACGCAAGAAGGGCTTGCGCACCACCAAATAGACCTTGGCGGCCAAGCCTGCCAAGTAGGTGGCCTCCTCGCACGCGGTGTCGCCGCCGCCCACTACGGCCACCGTCTTCTTGCGGTAGAAGAAGCCGTCGCAAGTGGCGCACGCGCTCACGCCCATGCCGGCATATTTGGTCTCGTCGTCCAACCCCAAGTACTTGGCGGTGGCGCCGGTGGCGATGATAAGCGTCTTGGCAAGCAACTCGTGGCCGTCGTCGACGGTGATGCGGTAAGGGGCCCGGCTTAGGTCGGCCGCCGTGGCCACGCCCGCACGGATGTCGGCGCCGAAGCGCAACGCTTGGGCACGCAGGTCGTCCATGAGCTGCTGCCCGCTGGTACCCTCGGGGTAGCCGGGAAAGTTCTCGATGTCGGTGGTGGTGGTCAACTGGCCGCCCGGTTGCAGCCCTTCATAGAGCACGGGGCTGAGGTTGGCACGCGAGGCGTAGATGGCGGCGGTGTAACCGGCGGGGCCGGAGCCTATAATCAGGCATTGTACGTTTTCTTGTTCCATAATCTGGGGTTTTAGGGTTATCGTAAGTCTATTATCTCGGCATCGGGGTGTGCGGCGGGGTCGAAGCGGAAGTAGGCGTCACTGTAGTGCTGCCCCGTCTTGTAGCTGTCGGCAACGAGCACGATGGCCTCCTTGCTGCCGCGGTTAAGCAGGCCCACTTTCTGCGGACGCAAGGTGGCCTTGTCTATGTAGACGATGAGGCAGCGTATCTCCGCGTCTTTTTCCCGCGCGTTCATCACTACCTTATAGGTGGTCTTGTCGGCATCGGTGCCTTGCCGGGAGAGTTTCAGGTTGTAGCCCGTGCGGTAGAGGGTGAGCCAGCTGTAGGGGCTCAGGGCTTGCAGTTCCTCGGCCGTGGGGCAGGAGATGTTCACCTCGTCGGCATCGGTGAGGTATGTCCACTGCGTCGTGCCGTCGAACCAGGTGAGGGTACCGCCCGCTTCCAAGTAGAACTTGGTGTCTTGCAGGTGGATGATGCCTTGGCTTTGGCCTTCGGGGGCACGCACGGTGAAGTGCATCTCCACGCCGTCCATCTGCCGGAAGGCCTCGGCGGTGCGGTCCAAGAGGGCACGCGCCTCGTCGGCTTGCTGTGCCATGAGGGGCAAGGCAAGCGGCAGGAGCAGCGCGGGCAACAGGTGTCTTATGAGGTGCATGGGCGGCGGTCAGGGGTTAGAGGATGTTCTTCAAACGCATCTCCAAGTCCATCTCGTCGGTGCAGCACACCTCGCGGGGCTTGCTGCCCTGTATGGGGCCCACGATGCCCGCCTTCTCTAACTGGTCCATGATGCGGCCGGCACGGTTGTAGCCGATGGAGAACTTGCGCTGGA
>JAJPYP010000241.1 GCA_021204885.1 Prevotellaceae bacterium | reverse complement strand
ACTCCAAAGCACGCCGGCCACAACAGGCAGACGGCCGTTCGCATCGCTCTTTTCATACGTTTTATTAATTTGATTCCACTACAAAGATACGGTTTATTTTCATATCTTCTGCTTGGACACGGTTCTTTCTTCTGCATCGACAGCGTTCATGCAGCAGACGGACAACGCGCTTTTACTAATTGTATTCTATATGATAACAAAGAAGCTGATACTGTAAGAAGTATGATAATTATTTATTTGTATAATAAATGGTTATAACATATTAAATTTATGATTATCTGCTTGCAACATTGAAAAAAACAGCTATCTTCGCCACTGTTTTTATGAATAACGACTGTTTATAAACTGATTGACTATGGAACATAACATGCCGTTGGCAAACAATCATATCTCCGTGGATTGTGTGGTGATAGGCTTTGACGGGGAACAATTAAAGGTGCTGCTTGTGAAGCGTACCGGTATTGAGGAGGGCGAGGAGTTTCACGACATGAAACTGCCGGGAAGCCTTATTTATATGGACGAGGATTTGGACGACGCGGCCAAGCGGGTCTTAGGTGAGCTTACGGGATTGAAGAGCGTGCGTTTGATGCAGTTCAAGGCCTTCGGCTCGAAAGACCGTACCAAGGACCCCAAAGACGTGCATTGGTTGGAGAACGCCATGCAGTCGAAGGTGGAGCGCATCGTCACGATAGCTTACCTCTCGTTGGTGAAGATACGCCGCACGCCCAACCGTAGTTTGGAGGATTACCAGGCATGTTGGGTGGCGTTGGACGACGTGAAAGCCCTTGCTTTCGACCACAACCTCATTATCCGTGAGGCCTTGGCCTACATCCGCCAGCGGGTGGCGTTCAACCCTTCGTTGCTTTTCGAGCTGTTGCCCCACAAGTTCACCGCCTTGCAGCTGCGCACGCTCTACGGGTTGGTTTACGGCAAGCAGGTGGACATACGCAACTTCCACAAGAAGATGGTGTTGATGGACTATGTGGTGCCGCTTGACGAGCGTGAACAGGGCGTGGCGCACAGGGCGGCACGTTACTACCGCTTCGACAAGAAGGTGTACAACAAGGTGCGTAGGTCGTGAGGCGACTTGGCCGGACGTTGCCTATATATAATAAGGTATATATAATAAGGTGTAGGTTATATATATAATAAGGTATAGGAAAATGGTCTTTCAAGATAAATACACGAACAAAGGTTTTATATGTATCTGTTGGGTTATGATATAGGAAGCTCGTCGGTCAAGGCGAGCTTGGTGGATGCGGTGAGCGGTAAATGTGTCTCTTCCGCCTTCTTTCCCAAGACGGAGGCACCGATCATTGCGGTAAAGCAAGGTTGGGCAGAGCAGAATCCGGAGAGCTGGTGGGAGAACTTGAAGTTGGCTACCAAGGCCATCTTGACCGAGAGCGGCGTGAACGGACGGGTGGATTACGACCCCAAGTCGCGCGTGAACACCTTCGCACACGTTCGCCACATTGGAGAAATTAGGTGAGCTTCATGTTCCGCACGTATCGACTCGCAGTATTTCGCCGGTCTGTTTGCCTACGCCCTCTACGGTGTCATCTGCGTGCTGGCCGCCATCTTCGTATGGAAGCTGGTACCCGAGACGAAAGGCAAGACCTTGGAAGAGATAACGGTCTTGTGGAAAAACAGTCAAAAGAAATAATATGAAGATGATGAGAAGTGGTCTCCTCTTGGCTTTGGGATTGATGGTGGCGGGCGTGTGGCCTGCCGCCGCACAAAGCTATGAGGAGCTTTGCGAGCTTTCGGCCGATTGCATCGAGCGCGACAGTTTGGACCAGGCACAGGCCTACATTCTCCAAGCGTTGAAGCTCGAACCGGCCAATTTGCACAATGCATTGCTCTTTTCCAACTTGGGCACGTTGCAACGCCGACAGGGAAAGTATCAAGAGGCGTTGGAGTCGTATACTTACGCCTTGAACGTGGCACCGCGATCCGTACCCATCTTGTTGAACCGTGCGGCCGTCTATTTGGAGGTGGGAAAGAACGAACTTTCACAAACCGATTGCTCTTTGGTGCTTGATTTTGAGCCGGACAATGAGGAGGCGTTGCTCATGCGTGCCTATATCTACTTGCGCCAACGCGACAACAAGCTGGCACGTGCCGATTACGAACGGCTGGTGAAGGCGCATCCCACAAGTTATAACGGCCGTTTGGGGTTGGCTACCTTGGAGCAGAAGGAACATCGCTATGAACAGGCGTTGAACATCCTGAACGGGATGATTGCCGAAAAGGTGGAGGATGCGGCACCTTCGTATTACGCGACACTCTACACGGCGCGTGCCGATGTGGAGAAGGACATGGGGCATGCGGATATGGCACTCATCGACTTGGACGAGGCCATCAAGCTGGATGAGACCCTAACCGAGGCTTATCTGATTCGCGGTGAGCTTTATATATCCCAGAAAAGGAAGGAGCTGGCCAAGCATGACTTTGAGAAAGCCATTGCTTTGGGAGTACCGGCATCGGAACTGCAGGGGTGGCTCAGGATGTGCCGGTAAGTAAGTTTGATTGGTCTAAAAGGGGCGTGCGGCCCTCGCTTTCACAACAAATTGTAAAATTTGCGGTCTTTTGATTGTATATTCGGAAAAGAATTCGGATATTTGTATTGTTAAACGGAAATCTTTAATCGGAATTCCCATTCAAGTATGTAACCTTTAACCTGTTAATTTAATGAGTGATTTAGAAAAAAAGATTGAGGTAGAGGCTCCCAAGAAGAAGCTTCCTTATAACCTCCGCGAGAAAAAAGAAAAGAAGGCCGCTTATCGTTCCTTAATCCGTCCTGAATTGGCTGATGAACTGTACGACAAGATTCTGGATGTTGTGGTCATGCAAAAGAAATATCGGGATCCTGATTTTTCCGCAAAAGAATTGGCAAAGGCGTTGGATACGAACACACGTTACTTGTCGGCTGTGATTAACGCCCGTTTCGGCAAAAACTATTCGTGTCTGTTGAATGAGTATCGGGTAAAGGATGCCATTCATTTCTTGACCGACAAGCGCTTTGCAGATAGGAATGTGGAGGAGATAAGCGCCATGGTAGGTTTTGCCAACCGCCAGTCGTTTTATGCAGCTTTTTATAAGAACATGGGAGAAACGCCCAACGCTTACCGTAAAAAGCATTCCGCATCGGCGAAAGGAAAATAGCGGTCGGCGCCTGATTCAACATCTAAGGAGTATTCCGGGAAGTTTCCGGAAAGACTCCTTTTTTCATGTTATCGACCTCTTTCCAATTCTCCTTTTCTTGTTTTGTCATGGAATATACATTGGAACAATTTGCTGATTTACAGATACTGCGTTACCGTGTACCCGGTTTCGAGGGGTTGTCTTTGCGGCAGAAGAAGTTGGTCTACTGCCTTACGGAGGCCGCCCTTCAAGGACGTGATATCCTGTTCGACCAGAACGGAAGGTACAACCTGCGCATCCGCCGGTTGTTGGAAGCCGTCTACCTGCATTATGAAGGTGACAGGGATACGTCCGACTTCCAAGCGATGACGCTCTATTTGAAACGGGTGTGGTTCTCCAACGGCATTCATCACCATTACGGGTACGGGAAGTTCGTGCCGGGTTTCTCGCCCGCGTTCCTGTGGAAAGCGTTGAAGGGGATTGACACGGATTTGTTGCCGCTTGCCCAAGGTCAGAGCTTGGAGGCGTTCTGCCAAGAGGTGTTTCCCGTGATATTCAATCCGGAAGTGATGCCCAAGCGGGTGAACCAAGCTGTCGGCGCCGATTTGGTGCGGACTTCCGCCGCCAACTACTACCAGGATGTGACGCAACACGAAGTGGAGGCCTTTTACCATGCGATGAAAGACCCCGACGACCCGAAGCCTCCCTCTTACGGCTTGAACAGCCGCTTGGTCAAAGAGGAGGGTGTCATAAAAGAAAAGGTATGGAAGGTTGGCGGCCTGTATGGGGTGGCCATAGAGAAGATTATCTATTGGCTGGAACAGGCCATGGAGGTGGCCGACACATTGCGACAGCGCGAGGTGATAGAGCGTTTGATAGCCTTTTACCGTACGGGCGACTTGCGTGCGTTCGATGACTATGCCATCCTTTGGGTGCAGGATTTGGATGCGCACGTAGATTTCGTGAACTGTTTTACCGAAACTTACGGTGACCCGCTTGGTTTGAAGGCCAGCTGGGAGTCTATAGTGGACTTCAAGGATGTGGAGGCCACCCGTCGCACGGAGATTATCAGCGGCAACGCGCAATGGTTCGAAGACCATTCGCCCATGGACGACCGCTTCAAAAAAGAGCAGGTAAAAGGAGTATCGGCCAAGGTGATTACAGCCGCCATCTTGGCGGGCGACCTCTATCCTGCCACGGCCATCGGCATTAACCTGCCCAATGCTGACTGGATACGTGCCAAGTACGGATCCAAGTCGGTGACGATAAGCAACATCACCGAAGCGTATAACCGTGCCGCACGTGGCAACGGCTTCAACGAGGAGTTCATGTGTGGTGAGGAGGAATTGGCGTTGGCGGCTAAGTACGGCGACTTGACGGGTATGCTGCACACCGACTTGCACGAGTGCTTGGGACATGGATCGGGCAAGTTGTTGCCAGGTGTGGACCCTGACTCCTTGAAAGCATACGGGGCTACCATAGAGGAGGCGCGTGCCGACCTTTTCGGCCTTTACTATTTGGGCGATGCCAAGTTGGTGGAGATGGGCTTACTGCCTGATGCCGAGGCTTTCAAGGCGGAGTATTACCTATATATAATGAATGGCTTGCTCACGCAGTTGGTACGTATCGAGCCGGGTAACGACGTGGAAGAGGCACACATGCGCAACCGTCAGCTCATTGCCCGTTGGGTCTATGAGAAAGGTGCCGGCGAACACGTGGTGGAGTTGGTGCGTCGGGATAGCAAAACCTTTGTCAAGGTGAACGACTATGGAAAGCTGCGCAAGCTTTTCGGGGCGCTGTTGGCCGAGGTGCAACGCATCAAATCTACCGGCGACCATGAGGCGGCCCGTGAATTAGTGGAACGCTATGGCGTGAAAGTGGATGCGGCGTTGCATGCCGAGATTCTGGCGCGTTACCGCAAGTTGAATTTGGCTCCTTACAAAGGTTTTGTCAATCCCAAATACGAGGCGGTCAGGGGTGCCGAGGGGAACATCATCGACGTGAAGGTCACATACGGGGAATCCTTTACGGAGCAGATGTTGCGTTACAGCCGTGACTATGCCACGCTGCCTGACGTGAACGATTAATATGGAAGGAGATGCCTATATGGATAAGACAAAGATAGCGGAGCGGTTGCGCGACATAAAGGGAGAGCTGCGCCTCTTCATGAACGGGGCCGTTTCCAAGAGCATGCGCGAGAAGGGCTTGCTTTATAAGGTGAACTTCGGCGTGGAGCTTCCACGCATCAAGGAGATGGCCGCCGCGTATGAAAAAGAACATGACTTGGCGCAGGCCTTGTGGAAGGAGGATATTCGCGAATGCAAGATAATGGCGGGGCTGTTGCAGCCTGTGGAGAGCTTCCGGCCGGAGATTGCCGACATTTGGGTGGAGCAGGTATCTACCATGGAGATCGCCGAGTTGACCTGTATGAACCTTTTCCAGCACTTGCCATACGCACCGGCCAAGTCGCTCCAATGGATTGCCGACGAACGGCTTTACGTGCAGATATGTGGCTTCTTGACCATTGCCCGTCTGTTTGGGAAGCGGGGCGACATGGTACCCCGAGCGTCCAACGAGTTCCTTGA
>JAJPYP010000256.1 GCA_021204885.1 Prevotellaceae bacterium | reverse complement strand
AGATGGTGCGGAACTACGACTTGGACGGGGTGCACTTCGACTACCTGCGCTATCCCGAGCACGCCCGCTTCCCCGACAACGCCCAATTCAAGAAGTATGGCAACGGACGCACGCTCGAGGAGTGGCGCCGCGACAACCTCACCGACATCGTGCGTTATATATATAATGGTGTAAAGGCCTTGAAGCCGTGGGTCAAGGTGAGCACTTGCCCCGTGGGGAAGTACGCGGACACCACCCGTTATCCTTCGCGCGGATGGAACGCCTTGCACGCCGTGCACCAAGACGTGCAGGCTTGGCTGCGCGAGGGCATACAAGACCAGATCTACCCCATGCTCTACTTCCGCGGCAACAACTTCTACCCTTTCGTACTCGACTGGCAAGAGCATTGCAACGGGCGGCAGGTGGTTCCCGGCTTGGGCATCTATTTCCTCGACCCGTCGGAAGGGAACTGGAAGATAGACGAGATAGAGCGGCAGATGAACTTCCTCAGGCAGGAGGGCGTGCCGGGTGCCGCATTCTACCGCGTACAATATCTGATGCAGAATACACAGGGCCTCTACGACCTGTTGGGCACCTTTTATTATAACACCCCCGCGCTGCAACCGCCCTTGACGTGGCTTGACCACGAGCCGCCCACCGCACCCACCGGCCTGCAAGCCGAAGCCTTGGAAGACGGCTACTGGAGAATTTCCTGGCAACCAAGCACGGACAACGACACGCTGAACGCGCCCACTTACGTGGTCTACGCATCGGATACCAACCCGGTAGACACCGCCAATCCGGCCAACATCGTGGCGCAGCGCGTTACGGGAACGGAGTTCATCTATGCCCCTTTGTTCCCTTGGGACAGGCGGTGTTACATTACAGTAACGGCCACCGACAGATATGGGAACGAAAGTGTGTCAGTTAGCAATATTTTGCTATCTCCGGTTGCCAACTTAGCAAAATAATAGCTATATTTGTCGCCACTAATCTAAAAAAGCATGGAAGCCTTTTACCGCACACACGCCTACTTGGTGGAGCATACCAATGCCCCGGTGCGCCGCTATCTCATGGACGAGATAGACTGGAACGACCGGCTCATCGGCATCAAGGGCACGCGCGGTGTGGGCAAGACCACTTTCCTGCTACAATATGCCAAGGAGCGCTACGGCACCGACCGTTCCTGCCTCTACATCAACATGAACAACTTCTACTTCTCAGGCCACAGCGTCGTGGAGTTCGCGGGCGAGTTCAGGCGGCGTGGCGGGAAGGTATTGCTCATAGACCAAGTATTCAAATACCCCGATTGGAGCCATGAGTTGCGGGCGTGCCACGACCGCTACCCCGACCTGAAAATCGTGTTCACCGGCTCGTCGGTGATGAAGCTCAACGAGGAGAACCCCGAGCTGTGCGGTTGCGTGAAGAGCTACAACCTGCGCGGCTTCTCTTTCCGCGAGTACTTGAACTTGCAGACGGACATGAAGCTCCATGCCTACACGCTCGAAGAGTTGTTGAAGAGCCACCAGCAGATAGCGCAAGGCATCCTTGCCAAGGTGCGCCCCACGGATTACTTCCAAGACTACCTGCACCACGGCTTCTATCCTTTCTTCTTGGAGAAGCGCAACTTCTCGGAGAACCTTCTCAAGACCATGAACATGATGATAGAGGTGGACATCCTGCTCATTAAACAGATAGAGTTGAAGTACCTGCCCAAAATCAAGAAGCTGCTCTACCTGTTGTCGTTGACCGCCCCGAAGACACCCAACGTGAGCCAGCTGGCCATCGACATCGAGACTTCGCGGGCCACGGTGATGAACTACATCAAGTACTTGGCCGAGGCACGCCTCATCAACATGATCTATCCCGAAGGGGAGTCGTTCCCCAAGAAACCTTCGCGCATCATGATGCACAACCCCAACCTGATGTACTCCATCTATCCCTTCAAGGCGGAAGTGCAACACGTGTTGGAGAGCTTCTTGGTCAACGCCTTGTGGAAAGACCACACGGTGAACAAGGGCGACAAGGATGCCCCGTTCATCGCCGACGGGCTCGTGCCGATGAAGGTGTGCGCCACCCCGCAAACCGTCAAGAGACACGCCAACGTAACCTACGCGCTGCACGGCGTGAATATGGGCAAAGGCAACGTCATCCCCTTGTGGCTGTTCGGCTTCCTCTATTAAGGCACAAGCGGGGCGTGTATTTCAAGACAGACAATCAAACCAATGAGATATCATTTAAAGAAACAGAGTTTTAACATAAACATTTATTTTATCAGTTATGGCTAAACAAAAGAAGTTCATTACTTGTGATGGAAACCAGGCTGCCGCACATATCTCGTATATGTTCACCGAGGTAGCCGCCATCTATCCCATCACGCCCTCTTCCACGATGGCAGAATACGTGGACGAATGGGCTGCCGCAGGCCGCAAGAACATCTTCGGCGAAACGGTGTTGGTACAGGAAATGCAGTCGGAAGCTGGAGCTGCCGGCGCGGTACACGGTTCATTACAGGCCGGTGCGCTGACAACCACCTACACTGCCTCTCAAGGACTGTTGTTGATGATCCCGAACATGTACAAGATTGCCGGCGAGTTGCTGCCTTGCGTCTTCCATGTATCGGCCCGTACATTGGCCAGCCACGCGCTCTGCATCTTCGGTGACCACCAGGATGTGATGTCCACGCGCCAGACCGGCTTCGCCATGTTGTGTGAAGGCTCCGTTCAGGAGGTGATGGATTTGGCCGGCGTCGCCCACTTGGCCACCATCAAGAGCCGCGTGCCGTTCGTCAACTTCTTCGACGGTTTCCGCACCTCTCACGAGATCCAGAAGATAGAGATGCTCGAGAACGAAGACCTTGAACCACTTCTTGACCGCGAGGCCTTGGCCGAGTTCCGCGCCCGCGCCATGAACCCCATGACCCCGATAGCACGTGGTATGGCCGAGAACCCCGACCACTTCTTCCAGCACCGTGAATCCTGCAACCGTTACTACGATGCCGTTCCCGAGATTGTAGAGCACTACATGAAGGAGATCTCCAAGATTACCGGCCGCAACTACAGCTTGTTCGACTACTATGGTGCCGAGGATGCCGACCGCGTCATCATCGCCATGGGTACCATTACCGAAGCCACCCGCGAAGTCATCGATTACCTCACGGCAAAAGGCGAGAAGGTAGGTTTGGTAGCCGTTCACCTCTATCGTCCGTTCTCTGCAAAGCACTTCTTGGCCGCAGTGCCCAAGACAGCCAAGCGCATCGCCGTGCTCGACCGTACGAAAGAGCCCGGTTCCAACGGCGAGCCGCTCTACATGGACGTGAAGGACTGCTTCTATGGTATGGAGGATGCCCCGCTCATCGTGGGCGGCCGCTACGGTTTGGGCTCCAAGGACACCACGCCCGCACAGGTCATCGCCGTTTACAAGAACTTGGCGATGCCCACGCCCAAGAACCACTTCACCATCGGCATCGTGGACGATATCACCTTCACCTCACTGCCCCAGGAAGAGGAAATCGCATTGGGCGGCGAAGGCATGTTCGAGGCCAAGTTCTACGGTTTAGGTGCCGACGGTACGGTAGGCGCCAACAAGAACTCCGTGAAGATCATCGGCGACAACACCAACAAGCACTGTCAGGCCTACTTCTCCTACGACTCCAAGAAATCGGGCGGCTTCACCAGCTCCCACCTGCGTTTCGGCGACACGCCTATCCGCTCCACCTACTTGGTACACACGCCCAACTTCGTGGCTTGCCACGTACAGGCTTACCTGCAAATGTATGACATGACACGCGGTCTGCGCGACAACGGCTCCTTCTTGCTGAACACCATCTGGGAAGGCGACGAATTGGCCAAGAACCTGCCCACCCACGTGAAGAAATACTTCGCACAGCACAACATCACCGTTTACTATATCAACGCCACCCGCATCGCACAGGAGATAGGATTGGGCAACCGCACCAACACCATCCTGCAATCGGCCTTCTTCCGCATCACGGGCGTCATTCCCGTCGACTTGGCGGTAGAGCAGATGAAGAAGTTCATCGTGAAGTCCTACGGCAAGAAGGGCGAGGATGTAGTCAACAAGAACTATGCGGCCGTCGACCGCGGCGGCGAGTACAAGCAACTGCCTGTAGACCCCGCTTGGGCCAACCTGCCCGACGAGGCTCCCGCCACCAACAACGACCCCGCTTTCATCAACGAAGTGGTACGTCCCATCAACGCGCAGGACGGCGACCTGTTGAAGGTATCCGCCTTCAAGGGCATCGAGGACGGTTCCTGGTATCCCGGTACCGCCAAGTACGAGAAGCGCGGTGTGGCCGCTTTCGTTCCCGAATGGAATCCCGAGAACTGTATCCAGTGCAACAAGTGTGCCTACGTTTGTCCTCACGCCGCCATCCGTCCGTTCGTGCTCGATGCCGAGGAACAGAAGGGCGCACAGTTCACCCAGATAAAGGCCGTGGGCAAGGCATTCGCCGACATGACCTTCCGCATGCAGGTAGACGTGCTTGACTGCTTGGGGTGCGGCAACTGCGCCGATGTATGTCCGGGCAACCCCAAGAAGGGTGGCAAGGCTTTGACCATGAAGCACCTCGAGACACAGCTCGCCGAGGCCGCCAACTGGACCTACTGCGTGGACAACGTGAAGAGCAAACAGCACTTGGTAGACATCAAGGCCAACGTGAAGAACTCCCAGTTCGCCACGCCGCTGTTCGAGTTCTCGGGCGCCTGCTCAGGTTGCGGCGAGACTCCGTACGTGAAACTCATCAGCCAACTCTTCGGTGACCGCGAGATGGTATCCAACGCCACCGGTTGCTCCTCCATCTACTCCGGCTCCGTTCCCTCCACACCTTACACGAAGAACGAGAAGGGTCACGGTCCCGCATGGGCCAACTCCCTGTTCGAGGACTTCTGCGAATACGGTCTGGGTATGGAACTGGCCAACGAGAAGCTGCGTGCCCGTATAGCAGGTGCCATGAAAGCCGCCATCGCTTCCGAACACACGCCTGCCGAGTACAAAGAAGTGTTCCAAGCATGGCTCGACAACTGTCTGGATGCCGACAAGACCAAAGAATTGGCCGAGAAGATCATCCCGATGGTAGAGGCAGCCAAAGACAAGTGCGAGAACTGCAAGACCATCGCCGGTCTGTCACAGTATCTGGTTAAACGCAGCCAGTGGATCATCGGCGGTGACGGTGCTTCCTACGATATAGGTTACGGCGGTTTGGACCACGTCATCGCCAGCGGCAAGGACGTGAACATCCTCGTACTCGATACCGAGGTTTACTCCAACACGGGCGGTCAGTCCTCCAAAGCTACCCCGATAGGCGCCATCGCCAAGTTCGCCGCTGCCGGCAAGCGCGTACGTAAGAAAGACCTCGGCTTGATGGCCACCACTTACGGTTACGTTTACGTGGCTCAGGTTGCCATGGGCGCAGACCAAGCCCAGACGCTCAAGGCCATCCGCGAAGCCGAAGCCTATCACGGACCTTCCGTCATCATCGCCTACGCACCGTGTATCAACCACGGTTTGAAGGCTGGCATGGGCAAGAGCCAAGCCGAGGAAGAGAAGGCCGTGAAGTGTGGTTACTGGCACCTGTGGCGTTACAACCCCGCTTTGGAAGCCGAAGGCAAGAACCCGTTCACGCTCGACAGCAAAGAGCCCGACTGGACAGGATTCCAAGACTTCCTCAAAGGCGAGGTACGTTACGCATCCGTCATGAAGCAGTACCCGGCAGAAGCCGCACAGCTCTTCCAAGCTGCCGAAGACAACGCCAAGTGGCGTTACAACAGCTACAAGCGCCTCGCCCG
>JAJPYP010000048.1 GCA_021204885.1 Prevotellaceae bacterium | reverse complement strand
GCTTAGGCGAGCGTAGTGCGAAGATTTTCCCCAATGACTACGCCTAAACTATCGACCAAAACCGTTGAACCCACAACGCTAAAACACGCAAGCCGAAAGCAACAAGAAAAGCACAAACCCACCCCTTGCCGTGGAACCCATCAACGAAAAGCTTGGGGCAATCACCATGCCCTCAAGCGCAGCCGTTGGGAGAAAATCGCCTCACGGAGTGCAGGCGAAGCGCAGCATGCGCGAAGCCAAACGGGTGCGAAGATTTTCCCCAATGGCTACGCCTAAACTATCGACCAAAACCGTTGAACCCACAACGCTAAAACACGCAGGCCGAATGCAGCAAGAAAAGCAAAAGCACACGGAAAAGGAACGGGGGCCACGTCTGTGAAAGACGCGGTCCCCGTTCTATCTGATACAAGTAAACCTATCTTATTATTTCTTGGCAGGAGCGTAACGCGCGTTCAATCCCTCGACAATCTCATTGGTAATGTTATAAGCACTGTCGGCATAAAGCAAGTTGTCGAAACCCGTGTTGCTGATGATGAAAGTGTAACCCTTCGTCTTGTTGTACTCCTTAAGGAAAGCATTGATAGAATCACGCAACATCAAGTTGTTCTTCTCGTTCTCGCTCATGAGCTCGGACTGCAACTTGTTGCTCAAATCCTGCAAGTCCTGGTCGAGCTTGGCAATGCGGTTGTACTCCTGCTGCGCCCGCTCGGGCGTGAGGTAAGCGTTGTTCTGGTATTTCGTCTGGAACTCCTGCTTCTGCTTGTCCAAATCCGTAGCCTTCTGGTTCAACGTCAACCGCACATTCTCGCTCTTCTTGATCATCGCCTCAGTCAAATCAACATAGTAGTTATATTTAGCCAGCAACGTATCCACCTCCACGTAAGCCACCTTGATGCCCGACAATGTGGCACCCTGCGCGACCGGAGCGACGGACGACTGATTGTCGACCTTACCAGCACACTGGGAAAACAACACGACAATGGCAAGCATGGCCAAACCGTTTACAACATAGAAAATTCTCTTCATAATGATATTATATAAAACAGTTATTAATTCAACGACAAACCCACACCCCACAAGCCACTCACTCGTCCAAGGAGAAACGGGACCGCTCACGCGCTTCACGGTCTTGCGACTGCACACACCCGATGCCACGGTCGCGCAACGCACGGTTGCCGCTCACATGCCCGTTGGGGAAACGTCCACCCTTGACGAAGAAGACCCTTACCCCCAATAAAACCATGCAAATAGCAACTATTAACAGAGTTATCAGAACAGTCTCGATCATTTCAACTACTTTTGTTATGCAATAAGCGACAACGCACGCGCTCCACCAAGGAAGCTGCGCGAAATCCTCATTTTGGGTGCAAATATAGGGCTTTGGCAGGATTAAGTGGCTCTTTTACGCTAAAAAAAGAGAACTGTAAATAATATACCCTGCCTATTTAACTATATTTAGCAAAGAAATCGGCAGCGTAGACCACGCGAAGCAGCCCGATTGTCGCCGGCACAAACCAGCGGGAGGCAAGCCAACCATGACAACAGGAGTGGAAGCCCCCAAAAACCTTTAGAAACGACAAACAATATGGAAAAGAACGAATTGAAACCCGCAAGCGTCTTCCACTACTTCGAGGAGATTTGCCGCATACCACGCCCCTCGAAGCACGAAGAGAAGATGACCGCCTACCTGAAACGGTTCGGCGAGAGCCACGGCCTTGAAACCCATGTAGACAAGACAGGCAACGTACTCATCAAGAAACCGGCTACCCAAGGTATGGAAAACAGGAAAACGGTGGTGCTGCAAGCACATATAGATATGGTATGCGAGAAGCGGGGCGACGTGGCGCACGACTTCACCAAAGACCCCATCCAGACGGAGATAGTGGGCGAATGGATGCAAGCCAAAGGAACCACCCTTGGCGCGGACAACGGCATCGGCGTGGCTACCGGATTGGCCCTGCTCGCGGACGAGACGATAGCGCACGGCCCCATAGAGTGCCTCTTCACCGTAGACGAGGAGACGGGACTCACAGGAGCCTTTGCCCTTGCCGAGGGATTTATGAACGGGGAGATACTGCTCAACATGGACTCGGAAGACGAAGGGGAACTCTTCATAGGCTGCGCGGGCGGCGTGGACTCCTTGGCCGACTTCACCTACCGGCCCGTCACGGTGCCGGCAGGCTACTACACCGCACGCATTACCGTGAAAGGACTGGCAGGCGGACACTCGGGCGGCGACATCCACTTGGGAAGAGGCAACGCCAACAAGCTGTTGGTGCGCTTCTTGCTCCAAGCCTTCAAGAAGTATGACCTCTACCTTTGCGAGATAAACGGCGGCAACCTGCGCAACGCCATACCAAGGGAAGCCACTGCCGTGGTGGCCCTGCCCGACAAGGACAAACACGCCCTTAGGAGCGACTTGAACGTGTATGCCGCCACCCTTGAAGGCGAACTCTCCGCCGTAGAGCCCGACATGCGGTTCACGCTCGAATCGGAAACGCCCGCTGCGGAAGCCATCGACAAGGACACCACCCGCCGTCTGTTGCAAACCCTCTATGCCATGCCCCACGGCGTGCATGCCATGAGCAGGGAGATACCGGGATTGGTAGAGACCTCCACCAACTTGGCATCGGTAAAGATGCGGCCTGAACACACCATCCATATAGAGACCAGCCAACGAAGCTCCATCGATTCGGCCAAGCAAGACATGGCCGACATGGTGCGCACGGTCTTCGAGATGGGCGGCGCGAAGGTGTCGTCGAGCGACGGCTATCCCGGCTGGAAGCCCAATCCGCACTCGGAGATCTTGGAGATAGCCACGGCGTCATACCGCCGGCTCTTCGGCACGGAGGCAAAGGTGAAAGCCATCCATGCCGGCTTGGAATGCGGGCTGTTCCTCAGTAAATACCCCAAGCTCGACATGATATCCTTCGGCCCCACGCTGCGCGGCGTGCACTCGCCCGACGAGAAGATGCACATTCCGTCGGTAGAACGCTTCTGGAAGCACTTGACGGATGTATTGCAACACGTGCCGGAGAAGGGACGGTAGCTTACCTTATTTATTAGAGATCACAAGATGCACCCAGCCATACACGCCCAGTACGATGATGAGCAGCGTCTGGATGGCATGCACTATCAAGGCGAAGATGCCCGCATCTGTAGCGTTCACCCCGTAGAGCATCATCATGGTGATGACGGCGAAGTGCCATGAGCCTGCCCCGTTGGGCGTGGGCACAAGCACGGCGAACGTGCCGCCAACGAACATCACCAAGGCGGCCAGCAGCCCCAAATGGTAACTGAAATCAAAGCAGAAAAGCGTAAGGTAGAAGTGCAGGAAGTAGCACAGCCACATGGCCACCGTGTAAAAGAGAAAGAGCGGCAAGTCGCGCACGCCCCGCAACGACAGGATGCCTTCCCATACGGCGCGTGCCACTCCTTTCACCTTCTCATACAGAGAGAGCATGCGCGAAAGGTGGTAGAGCAACCACACAAAGCCCACCACCATGAAGAGCGACACGTAGAACCAAGGGGAGGTGAAGAGGTGGACTAAAGAGGGTATCTTGGTACCCGTCTCTTGGAAAAACCGCAGGAAGAGCGGCATCTGCAAGAGGAAAGTGATGCCCGAGATGAGCACCACACACACCGCGTCGACCAAGCGTTCCGTCACCACGGTACCAAAGAGCTTGGCAAAGGAGATGCCGTCGTACCGCGCCAACACCGTGCAACGTGAGATCTCTCCCAAACGGGGCAACACCAAGTTGGCGGCGTAGGAAAGGAAGATGGCGTCCACACAGTCGCTACGCTTGGGATAAGCACCCATGGGCTGCAACGTCTGCCTCCAACGCCAGCCTCGGATGAGATGGCTCAACACGCCGAAAGCCAACGAAAGCACCATCCATCCCCAACGGGTACCGTGCAGCAAAGTGGACTTCGCGCGTGCGAAATCGAAATCGCGGTAGACGAGATAGAAGATGAACGCGCCCAAGAGCAGCGGCAAGAGTACTTGCAACGTTATTTTAAGAGGTTTCTTCAAACGCCAATCTATAAAAGAAGAAGCACGCAAGGGCGGGAGTTAAGTCTCAATCGATAGGAACCCATTCCCTTGCTGCCTCTGCCTGCAAAGATAACGATATTTTTATAACCGACCTACGTATCCATCCATAATCAGCGTCGCAACGGACGGTTTTTATCCCTGCTACGGACAACCGAAGCTGAAAAAGCGTTACCTTTGCCCCGTGAAGCGTGGCAAGAGGTAGAAAGAAAGCACCGCTTGCGGCGTGGATATAACGATTCAACCGATAGATGAGATTGGTAAGACCTAAAAAGTTTCTGGGGCAGCACTTCCTGAAGGATTTGGGCATAGCCCGCGCCATTGCCGATACCGTGGATGCCTGTGCAGGGTTGCCGATATTGGAAGTGGGCCCCGGTATGGGCGTACTCACACAGTTTCTCTTGCAGAAGGAGCGACGCTTGAAAGTGGTGGAACTTGACGACGAGTCGGTGACTTACCTGCGCAAGACTTACCCACAGTTGGAAGAGGACATCATCGAGGACGACTTCTTGAAGATGCACCTTGACCGCCTCTTTGGCGGGGAACCCTTCGTGGTGACGGGCAACTATCCTTATAACATATCGAGCCAGATCTTCTTCAAGGTATTGGCCAACAAGGAACGCATTCCCTGCTGCACGGGCATGATACAGCGCGAGGTGGCACAGCGCATGGCCTCCCGGCCCGGTTGCAAGGCATACGGCATCTTAAGCGTGCTGGTACAGGCATGGTATCACGTGGAGTATCTCTTCACGGTAGACGAGCAGGTGTTCAACCCGCCGCCCAAAGTGAAAAGCGCCGTGATACGCATGAGGCGCAACGACGTGCAGTCGTTAGGTTGTGACCAGCAGCTTTTCAGGCAAGTGGTGAAGACCACTTTCAACCAACGCCGCAAGACGTTGCGCAACTCCATCATGCCCATCTTGGGGAAGAACTGCCCGCTGACCAAAGAGCCGCTGTTCGACAAACGTCCCGAACAGTTGTCGGTGGCGGAGTTCGTCGACTTGACCAACCAAGTGGCCGAAGCGTTGGGAAGCGCCGCCGCCGGCGACACGCCTTCCACGACACCCGATGAGGCGAACGTTTGAACCCGAACCATGTTTATTCAACTGTAAGATAAGGCGTATAAAACGCTTGAAATTGGAAATTAGAGGCGCATAAAAAATAAAATAAGAAAAAAGTATGAAATAAGCATTTTATTTTATTAATTTGTACCCTGAAAAACATAACGGGCAACCGTATCTTAAAAAAACAAATGCAATGACGGACATTCAAGACACTACTATCCCCGAAACTACGGTGGAATTAGCAGCAGACAAAGCTACGACAGAGGCTTCTGAACAGGTTACATCAGAAGCTACTGAACAACCGACAACCAACGCCCAAACCAAGGCAGAAGAAGCGACGGCAACGGAAGCGACGGCAACGCCGACCGAGGAAGCCACGACGACGCCGACTGAAGGGACAACAGCTCCGACCGGGGAAGCGACGGCTTCCACAGCCGAAGCGGCGGCTCCGACAGCCGCCGAAGCGGCACCGACAGCGGAAGCACCCGCTGAACCATTGGCAGAGACTCCGGCTGAAACGGCCACGGAAGCACCCGTTGAAACGGCAACGGAAGCACCAGCTGAAACGGCAACGGAAGAACCCGCTGAAAAAACACAACCGGCAGAGCCAGCTCAACAGCACCCAGACGAGGCGACTCAAGATGCACAAGAAGAAACGGCGGAGGGGGCGCACACGGACGGGG
>JAJPYP010000015.1 GCA_021204885.1 Prevotellaceae bacterium | reverse complement strand
TCTTACAAGAAGGGGCTCATTAAATTCGCTACCCAACCCACGAACTTGCGCCAACGGGAACGTTGCTTCCAGTAAGCGGGGGTCATCAGGGTGCCGGATTGCTTGTCGCGCTCGAAGAGATCGCTTAAATGGCGCGTCGTGACGGGGTCGAGCAGGAACGCGTTTGTCTCGTAGTCGTAGCGCAGGGAGCGGCTGTTCAGGTTGGCGGTACCCACGGTGCAGTAGGTGGTGTCGACCATCATGATCTTGGCGTGGTAGAAGCCTTTGTCGTAGAGGTAGACCTTGGCGCCCCGCTTCATCAGGCGGTGGGCCACGTAGAAGCCCGCGTCGGGGGTGAAGGGGATGTCGGAGACCGAGGGGAGCATGATCTCCACGTCTATACCTCGTTTGAGCGCCTTCTTAAGGGCCTTGCGCACGCCGTGCGTGGGCACGAAGTAGGGATTGACGATTTGCAGCCGCTGCCGCGCCGAGGCGATGGAGGCGACGTAGACGCGGCCGATGGCCCGGGGAGTCTCGCGGGGCACGCGGTCGACGATGGCCACGGGGGCCGAGGGGGAGGCCAACGTGTCGGCTCCGGGCAGGGTCAAGAAGCGGGTGAAGAGGGTGGTGTCGGCCTCAAGGGAATTAAGGCACGGAGCGGATAAGGGGGCTTCCAAGGGGGAAGCGGCGGCTTCCGTATTGGCCTCAAGGGAAGTGACGTTATCGGCCCCGGCCTGCTCGGGGAAGTACTCGGGGCCGCCGATGTGTTGCCCTGTCTCGCGGTTCCACATCGTCAGGAAGATGCCTTGCAGGTAGCGCACGGCATCGCCCTCTATGCGCAGGTGCATGTCGCGCCACTCGCCTATCTCGGGCAGGCCGTTGATGTAGTAGTCGGCGATGTTCATGCCGCCCGTGTAGCCCACCACGCCGTCGATGACCACGATCTTGCGGTGGTCGCGGTGCAGCACGTGGTTGAGCCAGGGGAACCTGAGGGGGTCGAACTCCACGATCTCTATGCCCCGGGCGCGGAGGCTGTCCACGTGCGCCTGCTTCAAGGGGCGGTTGTTGGAGCTGTTGCCGAAGGCATCGAACATGGCCCGCACGGTGACGCCTTCACTGACCTTCTCGGCCAGCAAGTCGAAAAGAGCGCCTGCGATGGAGTCGTTGCGGAAGTTGAAGTACTCGAGGTGGATGTGGTGGCGGGCGCGGCGGACGGCCTCGAACAGGTCGATGAACTTGTCATGTCCGCTCGTGAGCAGTTGCAGGCGGTTGCCCGGTGTCACGGGGATGCCGTTATCTTCCAAGTAGCGGTAAAGCATGCCGTCGGCTCCCTCTTGGGCGTGCAGGGGGCCAAGGGTGAGTGCCGCAAGGAGCGACAGGAAGAGGCATCGTCTTGTCATTTGTCCACACATTTGGTATTCGAGCGGACAAAGGTAGCTTATTTTCGTTAAAAGTGTGTCACCTTAACGAACAAACTTTACGGCAGAGCAGGTAGATGAGCACCACCACGACAACGACGACCGTCTGAGGGTTGTAGTGGGCGTGCTGCGTGGCCTGCTCTAAGAGGCGCACGAGGGCGTTGCCCGTGGCCTCGATGCCGCCCAAGGCGATGAAGAGGATGGCCGCCGCGGTGTAGCCTATGAGGTTCCCGAGGAGGAGCCGTCGGGCGGCGCGGCGACGCGCCCGTGGCAGGCGGTGCATGACGCGGCGGGTGAAGCCGTCGTCGGGCAGCTCGGGCTTGTTGTCGGTGAAGTATTGGCGAAGCAGCCGCTCACGCGCCGGGGTAAGGGTGGTGTCGGCTTCGGGAAGCGACCCGTCGCGGATGTCGTGGCGCGTGTCGCCCGTCATCGGGAGGTTGCCGGTCTGTAGGGTATTCTTTTCTGCCATGATGGTGTGGGTTGGAATGTGGGTGGTATGGGGTTATCGGTTGGAGGCGCTTCCGGTCTGTCCGCCGTAGCCGTTGCGGGCAAGGTAATCGGCCATCTTGGCCTTGCCCCGGGCGATGTGGCTCTTGACGGTGCCCAACGGGTAGCCGGTGATGGCGGCTATCTTCTGCTGGTCTTGGTCTTCCATGTAGAAGAGGGTGAGGCAGGTGCGCTCGGCCTCGCTGAGTACGGTAAGGGCTTGGTAGAGGTCGATCCGGGAGGCAAGGTCGGGCTGGGCTTGGCTGTAACGGGCATCGACTTCGGTCACTTCCAAGGCTTCGGTGGCCGGCAGGGTGCGGCGGTAGTCGTAGAAGGTGTTGTAGGCGATGCGGTAGAGCCACGTGGAGAAGGAGGAGAGGTTGTTGAAACCCTTCAGGCCGGTGTAGGCTTTCAGGAAGGTCTCTTGCGCGAGGTCGTCGCTCAGGTACGTGTCGCCCAAGGTAAGGCTCAGGAAGAAGCGCCTTAAGGGCGACTGGTACTTCCTGACCAAACGGTCGAAGGCACGGGTGTTGCCCAGTATGAGGACTTGGGCTACCAAGGCGATGTCGTTGAGGCGGTCCATGGTGTTCGGGGTTACGGCTTATAGGCGTTCGGGGGGATGGTTGTCGGCGTGTCGGGGAAAGGCGCTCGAGGGAACGGTGCGGGAAAGCCTCGCGGCTTTCCCGCCGCCTGCAAGCGTTACTTACCGGATGTGTCAACGTGTTCGGGTGGCAGGGAGGACACGTCGGGAGCCGCTTCGGCCGGGGCGGTGTCTGAGGGGGCTTGCGCCGTGGCTTGGGGCTGCGGGGTCTTGTCGGCCTCGCTCCCGGCTTGCCGCTTAGGCCTCGTATAGTAGGTGGCTACCTGGCCCATGCCCAACAGCGAGATGAAGAGGCCGATGGTACTCAGCGAGGCCCCGCAGATGAACCCGAGCAGCAGGGCCAAACCCAAGCCGAGGAAGATGTTGCGGATGCCTTTGGTGCGCAGGTCACTCTCGGCTTTCGGGTAGAAGAGGGATTCGGGCAAGGGTTGTCCCTTCTCCAAGGCACGTGCCGCCAAGAGGCACTCGTCGCGCCGCATCTTATACCTGTAGCGCATGGAGATGAAGACGATGAGTACGGGCAAGAGTACACAGCACCCGAAGACGATCAGGACTATGACGACGGCTGTCCTTGATTGCTCGCTTAAAGAGATGCCTAAGAGGGCATTGTCATCGTCCCCTTCATCGTCGGCGGCGGCGCTCTCATGCCCGTTCATCGAAATGTTCATGGAGTGGGCGCGGTGGCGGCCGTCGGGCAGGGAGTCGTCCATCGCTACCGTGGCGGTGGCAAGGCCGGTGGAGTCGTCCTTCACCACCTGCACACCTTGTGCTTGCAGGCTGCCGGCGGCGAGGCACCAGCAGAGCGTCATGGCTATCAGTACTTGTTTCATGTGTGTATGGTTTTTAGTGTGTCGCTTTTCTCATTAGACGAGCTTTCGGCCCATAAAGTTGCAAAGAGAAGATATTTTTTTGATATTTGCACCCATAATGGGCCGGGAAGTGGGCGCGATACCTATTATAATAGATAGACTATCGTAGCAGGAAACGATAGACGTGAGGTAGTATAATCTGTATCGGTCAATCACCGCCGGCCCCATACTTCAACCAGTAAAGCATGAATCTGCCCGCCGCTTTCCTCTCGTCCATAGAGCGCTTGCTTGGCCCCGTCGAGGCCGGCCGCTTGGCCGAGGCGCTTGCCGGGACGCCCTCCACGGCCATCCGCCTGAACGCGCGGAAGCTGACGGTGGACGCGCCTTACGAGCGGGTGCCTTGGTGCGCCTCGGGCCGTTACCTGCCCCGTCGCATACCCTTTACGTTCGACCCGCTCTTCCATGCGGGTGCCTACTACGTGCAGGAGGCGGCTTCGATGTTCGTGGAGCAGGCGGTCGGCAGGTATGCGGGCGAAGAGGCGGTCGCGGCATTGGACCTTTGCGCGGCGCCGGGCGGCAAGTCCACGTTGCTGAGCGGGTGTCTGCCTCGCGGCAGCTTGCTCGTGGCCAACGAGGTGATACGCGGCCGGGCGCAGGTGTTGGTGGAGAACATGGTGAAGTGGGGAGACCCGTCGGTGGTGGTGACGAATAACGACCCCACGGACTTTGCCCGGCTTGGCGGCTTCTTCGACGTGCTATTGGCCGACGTGCCTTGCTCGGGCGAGGGCATGTTCCGCAAGGAGGCGGCGGCGATGGATGAATGGAGCCCCGAGGCGGTGGAGCTGTGTCGCGCACGGCAGCGGCGCATCTTGGCCGATAGCTGGGATTGCTTGCGACAGGGGGGATTGCTTATCTACAGCACCTGCACCTTCAACACGGAGGAGAACGAGGGGAACGTGCGCTGGCTGTGCGACACGCTCGGGGCGGAGGCGTTGCCCTTGGAGGTACCCGCCGATTGGCATGTCACGGGCAATCTCTTACCGGGCGAATCGTTTCCCGTCTACCGCTTCCTGCCACACCGCACAAAGGGTGAAGGGTTCTTTATGGCGGTGCTGCGCAAGGCAGAGGCCTCTCCCGGTGCCATGGCGGCGGAAGCGGGTGGCGGCATCCGCATGGAGAAGCGTGGAGGAAAGAGAGGGGGTAAAGACGGCCTCTCCACGGCAACCCGTGCCGGCGGCGGCGACGCGGTGCGCTCTTGGCTACGCTCGCCCGACGAGTTCGTATGGCTGCAAGAGGGGGGCCGCATCAGCGCGTTTCCCCAGCGGCATTCGGCACGGTTGCAGGCTTTGCACGCCTCGCTGCGCATCCTCAAGGCGGGCGTGACGGTGGCCGAGGCGAAAGGGCGCGACTGGCTGCCGCACCACGCATTGGCCATGAGCACGGCACTCAACCCGGAGGCGTTTCCGCACGTGCCGCTGGACTATCAGCAAGCCATCGCCTATCTGCGCAAGGAGGCACCCGCGCCTGCGGCCGATGCGCCTCGCGGTATCGTGATAGTCACGTACAAGGGCATCCCCTTGGGATTTGCCAAGAACTTGGGCAACCGCGCGAACAACCTCTACCCCATGGAGTGGCGCATACGCAGCGGCTACTTGCCCTCCTCGTCGCCCTGCAACTTCCTTTGAATGAACTCGCGCTTCAAGCCAGCTTGCTTGATCTCCTCTTGCAACCCGGTGATGGACGACAGGATCTCTGCCAACTCATACACGGCGGCTGCGGCTTCCCTGTCCGTAGGAAGCATGGTGGTGGTATAGGGACGCTCGCCCAAGTATTGCACGCGCAGGTTCCGGTCGCGGTTGCTGTTGATGAAAGCCATGACATTGCCGTCCTCGCCGGCCTTGAAGTCGGCTTTCTCTATCTTCTCGTCCAAGTCTGTGGTCTCGTAGCTGTCGCTCGCGGCAGGGGTCTCGGCGAAAGTGCCGTCGGGCGCGGTGACCTTTACGGCCGTGTGGTGGATGTTATAGGAGCCGCAATAGATGGAGGTCATGCGCATCAGCCCCGTCTCGTCCACTTGGAAACGCAGGAAGCTGCGGTGCAGGTTCTTCTCGATGACTTGCGAGGGATGGATGTAGCTGCCTATGTCCTGATACTCCTCGTCTTTCTCGTAGAGATAGTCCCCCTTGATGCTGTCGAGCTTTGCCTGACGTGCTTGCAGGGTGCTGTCGAGCCACGCCAAGTTCTGCCCCAACTCGTCCCACTCCACCTCGTATTTCAGCTTGTTGGCTTCGCGACGGGTCTTGAAGGCCTTGGGATAAAGCACTTTGATGCTGTCGATTTGCGTCTTGGCTTCGGTGTAGTCGCCTCGCTCGTAGGCGGTGCGGGCTTGCTGAAGCTTGACGGCGGCTTGCTTGTCCACGCTGTTGCAAGCAAGGAGCGTGCAGCTGAGGCACGCCAATAACCATACTTTCTTCATATCTGTTACGCTTACGGTTGATGGTTGTGGGTAATGACGGCGGGGGCTGTGTCAAAAGACACATCCCCTTCGGGGACCTTGCTTGACCACCCCTCCA
>JAJPYP010000033.1 GCA_021204885.1 Prevotellaceae bacterium | reverse complement strand
GTGATGCCGAAGCGGTCGTCCAAGCTGTGGAAGTGGTTGGGGTCGTCCACGTAGTGGTTGCCATAACTATAATAGACGCGCAGGTTGCCGTTGGTCTTGGCGTAATGGTTGTCGAGCGAGAACGAGGTCTCTCCACGGATGATGTCTTGGTGGTAGATGTCGGTCGAGGTGGGGTCGCTTAGTGTGGCATACACAGGGTCGTTGCCTATAAAATTCATCAGCGAGTAGTCTACCCGTGCTTTCCACGAGTCGCTGAAGTCGTAGCCCACCTTGGCATAGAGGTTGCCTTGCTTGAAGTCGAAGTTCTTCCGCACGCCGTCCGTGCGGTCGTAACCGGCCGAGACGAGCGAGGAGAACTTGCCCTTGCGTGCGGTCAGCGTCAAGGCCGATTGCCACGTGTTGTAAGAGCCCAATTGCGAGGAGAGGGTGGCATGCACGCCGTCGCTATCGGCATGGCGGGTGATGACGTTGATTACACCGCCCATGGCGTTGGACCCGTAGAGCACCGAGGCAGGGCCGCGCAACACCTCCACGCGCTCTACATTCTCCACACCGTAGAAGTCGGCCACGTGGTGCGAGAAGATGCCGGCGAATTGCGGTTGTCCGTCTACCATCATAAGCACGGCATTGGTGGGATTGCCGCCCACACCGCGTATCTTGATGCCGCCCGAGCCGCCGTTGCTGATGCCGTAGCCCAATATGTTCCGTTCGGAAACGAACAGCCCCGGCACCTCTACGGAGATGGCCGAGAGCAACTGTTGTTGCCCCGTGGCTTCTATCTGCGTTTTGCCGAGCGTGGTGACCGTATAGGGTATCAGGTTGCGGCCGGTGGGCAGCTGGCTTCCCGTCACCACCACCTCGTCGATATGATAGGTGCGGGTGGAGTCTATCGCCGTCTGGGCGTTGGCCGCGGCGCATGCCAAGCACACCGCCACACCCATAATCGCTCCACGCAGGCAGCGGTTCCACGCATTCGTCAGTCGTATTTGTTTCATAAAGCAAAGATAGGCTCTTTTCCCCGTCCGCCCAAGAGATGGATTACTGTTTTTGTTACCATAATAACATGTTGCCGCTCTTATACATGGGTGTTGGGAACGTAGGCGGTAATATCCAAAATTGGAAGCTTGCTGCCCTTTTTATTTACCGTTTCAATGAATTCAGTGCACTCCTTGGCTGTCATCTTCCCTTTTATATAAGCATAATAGAGGAAGTCTATGGAAGTAAGGTAGGCTATCTGATGTGCTGAACAATATTTTTTGATGTTTTTGAGATTGCTGCTGCCTATCACGTTGTCAGTGTAGCGGCAATAGGCCAGGCAGGCGCTTTCGCCTTTGCCGAACCGGGAACGCAACATCGCGTATTCCTTACGCATCTCTCCTGTGGGTAGAAAAGGCTCTTTCTTGATGTTTTTCAAGAAATGGATTTGGTTGTCCAATTGTTGGTGTATAGACTCTATTTCTTCATACACCACACTCAGGACGACAAACTCATATTGTGGTAAAATATCGGGCAGCAACGACAATCTCCCTGCTTTTGAAAAATGAATCAGCACATCAGCATCCAGTACGATCTTTGTCTTCACCATACCAATCATGTTTAGAAGTTCCATATAGTGCCCCTCTGAAATCTTTTCATCATCGTAGAGCTTCCGAGCATTTGTACCGAAATCGCCGATAACCAGTCCTTGGTTTCCCGGGTTGTATAAAGAGAGGTCGAAGCCTCTTAGAGCGGCTTCCCGCTGGATGGATACGGACAAGAGCCTCTTAGCATATAGTTCAGGAATGATTTTGAGTTCTTTCAAGCGTAAGACCAATGTGGAATGAGACACGCCATAGAGTTGCCCCAAACGGATGGCAGTCTCTATGCTGACTCTCCTTGCGGCAATCTCCTTGGCGGGAATCTTCCCTACAACTCCTTTGCAAGGCATTAGAAAAGCCGAGGCGAACAGATTGGCCGAGCGTTCGGCCGGGTCTTTATCTGCTTCTTGTCCGCTAAAGTGTGCTTTAGGGTTTTCATCGTACACGAGGTGAAACAGTTCATGCGCGATGGTAAAATGTTGTCTTCCTCGTGTCGAATTGCTGTTTATGAGCATGAACATGTTCTCCCCGCCACTTGACTTCAACGACAGTCCGAAGAACCTTTCGGAGAGCGGACGGTAGACAGCCATGATATTCAGTTGGCGTATGACTGTCTTCAGGTTTACCGGTTCATTGGCGCCGATGCCCAATCTGTTCCTCATTTGCAGGGCAAGGAACTCGGCGCTGTCTGACGTGAGTTTCTTCATTGTGCAAGGAGTCTTTTCATTTTCATGTAGTTCAAGACGATGTTCTTGAATGCCGCGACCTCAATCAAATCACTTGGACATAAGTTATCGGCGCGAAAAGCGCAGACAAGCATATCTCTTACCGCCTTTTCGTCTTCATCGAATAAAACGCCAAGTTCGCAGCCCATCAATTCGCTGGCTTTCTCGAGAAGTTCGATCGGTGCTTCCCGTTCGCCCGACTCATAGTTCGCGTAAGCTGACCTGTGTATGCCAAGAAAAGCGGCTACCTGCTCTTGTGTGTAGCCATTGGCCTGGCGCAAAGCTTTAAGGTTACGTGCCACGATGATTCTTTCTTCCATAAATATAGGTTGTCGACAAGTGTGCCTTCTAATAAAAAAATACGTGGCAAAAATAGGTATTATTATAATAATAACGAAGTTTTGCCACGTTTATTTTCAGTTATGGGCATGTTTTGTCATTATCCCGCCACATTGTTCACCGGCATTCCTTTCATGAATGCTTGCAGGTTGTCGAGCATGATGCGGGTGAGGCGTTGGCGGGCGCCGGTGCTGGCCCATGCGATGTGCGGGGTGATGTAGCAGTTGCGGGCGGTAAGCAGCGGGTTGTCGGGTAGGGGAGGCTCTTGGGAGAGTACGTCCAAGCCGGCGGCGAGGAGAGCGCCGGCGTTCAGGGCATCGGCCAAGTCTTGCTCGTTTATCAATGGGCCGCGCCCGGTGTTGATGAGGATGGCGGTGGGCTTCATCAGCCGTAAACGGGCGGCGTTCACCATCTCGCGGGTATCGGGGTTGAGGGGACAATGCAGGCTCACGATGTCTGAGGTGGCGAAGAGTTCATCCAATGCCAACTTCTTGAAGGAGGATGGTAATTTGGGGATTGACTTGGAGGTATAGGCGGCCACTTGCATGCCGAATGCAAGGGCTATGCGGGCGGTGGCCATGCCGGTGTGACCCAACCCCACGATGCCTATCTGCTTGCCTAACAACTCGATGAGTGGCGTGTCCCAGTAGCAGAAGTCGGTGTGGCGGCTCCAGCGTCCCTCGCGCACCTGGTCGGTGTAGTGCTGCACGTGCTGGGTGATGTTCAGAATGTGGGCGAAGGCCATCTGTGCTACCGAGGCGGTGCTGTAGGCGGGGATGTTGGTCACCACGATGCCCAACGCCTTGGCCGCCGCCACGTCGATGATGTTGTAGCCGGTGGCCATCACGCCGATGTATTTCAAGGCAGGCAACGCGCGGAGCGTGTCGGCATCGAGCACCACTTTATTTGTTATCAATACCTCGGCACCGGCGGCACGCTGCATGACCTCTTGGGGCGCGGTGCGGTCATACACGGTGCATTCGCCCATGGTTCTCAATTCATCCCAAGAGAGGTCTCCGGGGTTGGCGGCATAACCGTCCAATACGACTATCTTCATGTCTTTCTTCGTTTTAAGCCGTCTGCTTACCCTGTAAGGAAAGGTGCAGGCCGGCGGTTTCATACTGTTATATACTTATTCTCCGAAGCGCTCCTTTCCCCACAGCCACCGCATCCGTTCCAATTGTCTCTTCTCGGCGGGATTCTCTTGCGGCTCCCACAAACGCAGCTCTTTTACGCCGTCGGGCAGGAACTGCTGGCGGACGAAATGCCCAGGGTAGTCGTGGGCGTATTTGTAATCGTCGCCATTGCCTAACTCTTTCATGAGTTGCGTGGGGGCGTTGCGCAGGTGCAGGGGAACGGGCAGGTTGCCGCTCTGTTTTACCTCCCCGAGCGCCTTGTCTATGGCCAAGTAGGCCGAGTTGCTCTTGGGGCTGGTGGCAAGGTAGATGGCCGTTTCGGCCAGTGGTATGCGTCCTTCAGGCCAGCCTATCTTCATCACCGTGTCGAAGCAGGCGTTGGCCAGCAGCAGGGCGTTGGGATTGGCCAAGCCGATGTCCTCGGCCGAGAGGATAACCAAGCGGCGTGCGATGAACGCCGGGTCTTCGCCGCCCTCGACCATGCGGGCCAACCAGTAGACGGCCGCGTCGGGGTCGCTGCCGCGTATAGACTTGATGAAGGCCGAGATGATGTCGTAGTGCATCTCCCCGTTCTTGTCGTAGGCCAGCGGGTTTTGTTGCAGGCACTCGGTGACGGTGGCATCGGTAATGACCACGGGGTCTTTGGCAGCCGCAGCCACGACTAATTCCAATATGTTGAGCAGCTTGCGGGCGTCGCCGCCGCTGTAACGCAGCATGGCGTCGGTCTCCTGCACCTCGATTTGACGCTCTTTCAGCAAGGTGTCCGTGGTGAGGGCACGGTGCAGCAACGCCAATAACTCGGCCTTCTCCAACGGCTTCAAGATATAGAGCTGGCAACGCGATAGCAGGGGGCGTATCACCTCGAACGAGGGGTTTTCGGTGGTGGCGCCAATGAGCGTGACAATGCCGCGCTCCACCGCGCCCAGTAGCGAGTCTTGTTGCGACTTGCTGAAACGGTGTATCTCGTCGATAAAGAGGATGGGGCTGGCTTGAGAGAAAAAGCGGTTCTTGCCGGCATGCTCTATCACTTCGCGCACCTCTTTCACTCCGCTGCTAACGGCACTCAAGGTGTAGAACGGTATGTCCAACTCATGGGCGACGATTTGCGCTAAGGTGGTCTTGCCCACGCCCGGAGGACCCCAAAGGATGAACGAGGAGACGCGCTTGGCCTCGATCATGCGGCGCAATACCGCGCCCGGCCCCACCAACTGTTTTTGACCGATGTACTCATCGAGCGTTTCTGGTCGCAGTCTTTCAGCAAGGGGTTTCATGGACGGTCAAGTTTCAAGTTAGAATATCATCAATACCATAAAGCGGATACCGCCTTTCTTCGTGCCCGGAATGTTGGTGTAGGTGAAGCGGCGCACGTACTCTATGTGCAACAGCTTGAAGATGTTGTAGATGCCCACGCTGGCCTCTATGTAAGGCGTGTTGCTCATGATGTGGCTGGTGGGCACACCGTCGCGCATGGGGAAGAGGAAAAGGTCTGGGTTGTCGCTCTTGTAGGGGTTGTTCTTGTCGGTCAGGTTGCCCCACAAGCCGCGCACGCGGAACATCTCGCGCCATTTCAGCTTCTTGAGCAAGGGAATGCGGTTGAAGAGCTTTCCGTTCATGTCGTAGCTCAGCGCGAGCGAGGCGTAGCGGTCGTTGAGGAACTCCATGTTGTTGATGAGGTTGAACGACTCGTTGTTCTGCGTGATGTACGAGAGGTTGGCCATGGGCAAGTTCAGGAACGGGAAGGGCACGGCGTTCCATTGGGCGCCGGCACGTGCCGTGGCGTCCAACTTGCCCCATGAGCCGAACCAGAAGCGCTTGCGCAGGCTGATTTCGGTCAAGTTGAACTTGTACTGCCCGCCTAAGGCCTTCATGCCCATGGTGTGTGAAATGGAGAAGACAGGCGCGTCAAGAGATACGGGTACACGCCGCTCCTTGGAGTTGACGTAGGTCTCGCCCGGGGCATAGCGCAGCGTGAGGTTCAGTTCGGTCGTGGTCACGTCGTGTACGAGCGTGTTGCCCTCGTCCAATTGGCCAAGCGTGCCGCCGTCGTTCTTCCAGTATTGCAGGTTGCCTCCCGGCTCGTCGTTGCGGTGGCGTGCGAA
>JAJPYP010000012.1 GCA_021204885.1 Prevotellaceae bacterium | reverse complement strand
ACAAGAAGAACCCCGACGTGTTCGAGCTCACCCGTGCCAAGTGCAACAAGCTGCAATCCCTGCCACAGCAAATCATGATGATAGCAGGCAACCTGCCCTCGGGCTACTTCCGCGACTTGCAAATTATTAAAGAACTGTTCCTGCCCGCCTTCGACGAGTTGGAAGAGTGCCTCGATATGACCGCATGGATAGTGGCCCGCATCAAGGTGAACGAGCATATCCTCGACGACGAGAAGTACAACGCCATCTTCAGTGTGGAAGAGGTGAACCGGTTGGCACGCGAAGGCATGCCTTTCCGCGACGCTTATAAAAAGGTGGGCTTGGACATAGAGGCCGGCAGCTTCACCCCTTGCAAGACGCTGCACCACACCCACGAGGGCAGCATCGGCAACCTGTGCAACGATGAAATCACCGCCTTGATGCAACACGTGGTGGAAGGCTTCAACTTCCATACCATGGAATCGGCCGAGAAAGCACTGTTAGGCAGATAATATCCATTATAAAACAGATGCCGGCCGGGTGGAATCGCATAGGACAAGCGATTTCGCTCTAAAATTACTATTTTATGGTGCATTTGTATGCATAACTCTACGTTATGCTTCCTATTTTTGCAGCATAAAACAAGAGGGATTCCATGACAGAAACAACATTATAAAAGTATAACATCATGAAAGGGAAAATCATTCTTCTTATGTGCGTCATGGGCATATCGTTGGCTATAAAAGCCGCAGATAAGCCCATCTTAAAAATCAGTACACAAGACATAGACCTTATTCTGCAAGTGGCCGATGACGGACGGTTGTACCAACGTTATTTAGGCAGAAGCATCCATCATGCAAGCGACATAGACCACCTGCCTCAGGGGAAAGAAGTCTACATAACCCATGGAATGGAGGACTATTTCGAACCGGCACTCCACATTTTGCACAACGATGGCAATCCCTCCACATTATTAAAATACCTATCCCATGAGGAACATCAAATAAGCGATGATGTAAAGGAAACCGTCATTACCCTACAAGACGACCAATATCCCACCACGGTGAAGCTGCACTACGTATGTTACAAGGAAGAGAATCTATTCAAAACATACACGGAAATCAGCCATCAAGAGAAACATGCGGTCAAATTGGAAAAGTATGCTTCCTCCATGCTGCATTTAAATGGAAGCAGCTACTTTTTAACCGAGTATTCAGGCGATTGGGCACGTGAAGCGTCGATGAAAGAACAACCGTTGGAGTTTGGCAAGAAAGTGATAGATACCAAATTAGGTACACGGGCCAATATGTTTTGCGTCCCCTTCTTTCAATTAGCCATCAATGGGAAGGCAAGTGAAACAGCAGGAGATGTCTTGGTCGGCACCTTGGGATGGACCGGCAACTTCAGCTTTGTTTTTGAAGTAGACAATGACAACGCATTACGTATTATCTCAGGCATCAATCCCTATGCATCCCAATATAATCTGAATCCAGGTGAACTCTTCCGCACGCCCGACTTTTACTTTACCTACAGTTTTCATGGCAAAGGAGAGGCCAGCCGCAATTTTCATGATTGGGCACGCCGTTACCAAGTAAAAGCGGGTGACAAGGACCGCATGACACTCCTCAACAACTGGGAAACCACCTATTTCGACTTTGACGAGACGAAATTGGTGAAGCTGATGGACGATGCCGTGGAATTAGGCGTGGATATGTTTCTGTTGGACGACGGTTGGTTTGCCAACAAATACCCGCGCAACAGCGACCGGCAAGGATTGGGCGATTGGATAGAGACAACGGACAAGTTACCGCACGGCATCGGCTACCTCACGGAAGCTGCTAAAGAAAGAGGCATCAAATTCGGACTATGGATTGAACCGGAAATGGTCAATCCCAAAAGCGAGTTGTTTGAAAAGCATCAAGACTGGGTCATTCATCTGCCTAACAGGGAACCATACTATTTCCGCAACCAAATGGTACTCGATTTGAGCAACCCGGAAGTGCAGGATTTCGTATTCCATATCATCGACCATTTGATGACCGAATATCCGGATATCGCTTTCTTCAAATGGGATTGCAACAGTCCGATAACCAACATCTATTCCCCCTATCTAAAAGAAAAGCAGTCACACCTCTACATAGACTACGTACGTGGCTTGTACAACGTATTGGAACAGGTGAAAAAGCGTTATCCCGATTTACCGATGATGCTTTGTTCAGGTGGCAGCGGCCGCTCGGATTATGAAGCGTTGAACTATTTCACAGAGTTCTGGTGCAGCGACAATACCGATCCGGTAGAGCGTCTGTTCATTCAATGGGGATTCTCACAACTGTTTCCGGCCAAGACGATGTGTGCGCATGTAACCACATGGAACAAAGAAACTAGCATCAAGTTCCGTACCGATGTCGCCATGATGTGCAAACTCGGATTCGATATCAAGTTGGCCGACCTTGACGACAACGAGAGAACCTTTTGCCACAATGCCGTCCGGCAATACAACTATCTTAAACCGGCGGTTTTAGAAGGCGACCAATACCGGTTGGTATCACCCTACGAAGGGAACCACACCGCTACGATGTATGTCGATAAAGGCAAGCAGCAGGCTGTTGTCTTCGCATTCGACATCTATCCCCGTTATGGCGAAATGACACTTCCGGTACGTCTGCAAGGACTTGATGCCGACAAGACATACCGTATAAAAGAGGTAAACGAAATGCCCGGAGCGACATCAACACTTACAGGTAACGACGGACTGTTTTCAGGAGAATACTTAATGAATGTGGGATTAGCACTGTTTACATCGCAACGACTTGTCAGTCGGGTAATCGAGATCTGCGCTGAATAAACAGCCCTTGCCCTCTCCGATTCGCCGGCTTTTACAGCTGTGAATCGGGCGGTTTCCTAACCAAATGGGAGTGTGTCAAAAGATACACCCCCTTCGGGAACCTTGTTTGACCACCCCTCTAAGGGGCTGTGTCAAAAGACACATTCCCTTCGGGGACCTTGCTTGACCACCCCTCCAAACCTCCCCTAATAGGGGAGGCTTGGTCGGCCTAAAGGCCTCCGAAACGCGATATTCGAGTTTTGACACACCCTCTTGGTCGGCCTACAACCTCCGAAGTGCTATATTCAAGTTCTGACACAGCCCCATAACGGGAAATTGTCGCATGAAATGTAATAAATTTGCGAAAATATTTGGTAAATAAAAGAATTGCCTCTAAATTAGAGGCATGAATACCTACGCGGACATCTTTAAAATAGAAACGAATCATGTAGTGCCCATGCAGGGAAGGGTGTTGATAGCCGAACCTTTCCTGTGCGACAATACCTTCAGCCGTACCGTCGTCTTGTTGGTGGAACACACCCAGGACGGCAGCATGGGGATTATCATGAACAAATCCTTGCCCCTTAGGTTGAACGACGTGTTCAACGACTTTGAAGGGTTGGAGCAGATCCCCATCTACCGTGGAGGGCCATTAGGTACCGACACGCTCTTCTACCTGCACACACTAAGGGAGATACCCGGAGCCTTTCCCATAGGCAAGGGCTTCTACTTGAACGGCGACTTCGACGTCATCAAGCAATATGTGTTGCAGGGCAACCCCATAAAGGGCAAGATACGTTTCTTCTTGGGCTATTCAGGCTGGGACAACGAGCAGTTGGAACGCGAGTTGAAGCAGAACACGTGGCTCGTGGGCAAAGAGAAGATACCCTCCTTGATGGACGTGGAGACCAGCAAAAGCCTTTGGAAGAACTCGCTCGCAAGGATGGGCGGCAAGTATGAAGTGTGGTCGCGTTTCCCCAAGGTACCCACGCTCAACTAAGGCAGACAGGCCAATATAAGCACTTGGCAACATGCGCCTTTGGGGATGTGTCAAAACTCGAATATAATCGAGAAAAAGCACTTCGGAGGCCGTAGGCCGACTAAGCCTCCCCTATGAGGGGAGGTTTGGAGGGGTGTCAAGCTCGGTCCCCGAAGGGGGTGTGTCTTTTGACACACTCCCTTGTTTATTCCGCCTCTTGTACCGTATCGTACCGGGGATTCATGCACTGCAACAAGCGCACGTCGTGCGGCTCGCCCTCCATTATCCACCACCCCTTCAAGTAGCCGCATGGCACGAAGCCGCACGCGGTGAAAAGACGATGGCAACGCCCGTTGTCGGCCGCCACGTGCGCCACCAATTGCCGCAAGAACAAGAAGCGGAAAGCGTAATCACAGAGCAGCCGCAACGCCTCTTGCGCATAGCCACGCCCTTGACAATCCCGCAGTAGGGCAATGCCCACCTCGCCCCTTGCATGCTGGGGAACGAAATCGGTAATGTCTATGGTACCCACCACCGCCTCGTCCCGGCGGCGCACGATGACCAAGCGCAACTGACGGTCGGTGAACAGGTCATACGCTGAGCTCTCTATGTAGCGTTTCAACGCATACTTGGAATAGGGCACCGTGAAGTTGGAGACGCTCCACACGCGCGGGTCGTTCTCCAAGCCGTAAAGCACCTCCAAATCGGTGGGCT
Organism: Prevotellaceae bacterium; assembly: GCA_021204885.1. The sequence goes on along the minus strand of JAJPYP010000012.1, from coordinate 1,445 downwards.
CCACCGCCCGCAAGTAAACCAATTCACCACTGAAATAGGCAGGTTCCGTCATGCTCGCATCGTTTATATGATTGACCGGTCATCACTCCTTCTCAATATGCAGCTCCTTGCGCAACCGCCCCTTGCCCGGCACGCAAAAGAGCGAGGCCACCAACGCCATCATGGCACAAAGCAAGCCCGCGTTGTTCAAGAACAGGTAGTAAGAGAGCACCCCCGTCAATGTGGGCAGAAGCAGCAACAAAAGCCGAATGGCGCTCCAACGAAGATAGAGCGGCAAGGCCTTGTCGAGCGACACGCGGTTCACCCGCCGCAGCAACGCCCACGCGAAGAGTTTCAGCGCAAGGGGGATGCACGCGGCCGTCAGCAATATCACGACCGACTGCACCCAATAGCCCGCACGCCGCTCCTCGGCCAAGCTGCCCACCCAGTCTACGCCCTGTTCGCCGCACACCACAAGCGCCGCGGGCAGCAACCAAAACAAGAGGTACAACCCGCGCGTGCGGTTCTCTGTCTTTTTTATCAACTCTTCCATGGCCGTTTCATTACTGTCACACTTTCCCATACACGTGCCCTTGCCGCCACACGCCCCAATCCCCTACACAGGCCCGGTAAAGCGCGTGCGGTTCACGATGCTGCGACCCAAGGTCACCTCGTCAGCATACTCCAACTCGTCGCCCACCGAGATGCCCCGCGCTATGATAGACACCTTCACGCCCGTATGCGCCAACTTGCGGTAGATGAAGAAGTCGGTCGTGTCGCCCTCCATCGTGGGGCTAAGCGCCAGCACCACCTCCTGCACCCCGCCCGCTTCCACACGGCTCACCAAGCTCTCTATCTGCAAGTCGTCAGGCCCTATGCCGTCCATGGGCGATATGACGCCGCCAAGTACGTGATACACGCCGAAGAACTGCTGGGTGGCCTCCACGGCCATGACATCGCGTATGTTCTCCACCACACAAATGGTGGAAGCGTCGCGGCGGGGATTGGAACAGATGCCGCACACCTCCGTATCCGAGATGTTGTGGCACACCTTGCAATACTTCACCTCGCGTTTCAACGTGACGATGGCATTGCCGAAGGCCTCCACCGCCGCGGTGTCCTGACGCAGCAAGTGCAGCACCAGTCGCGTGGCGCTCTTCCTGCCTATGCCGGGGAGCTTGGCAAACTCGCTGACCGCCTTCTCCAAGAGTATGGATGGGAATTGTCCGTTCATCGACGAATCACTTATTTGACGGGCAAAGATAAACAGAATTCCCCATTCATGCGCGATAATCCTAAAATTAGTATTACTTTTGCCGATGGAAATCAACGTTCACCACAAACACCCCGCTTATGGCCGGAACCATGGAAATAACAAGTGCCGAGTTCGTCATCAGCAACACCGACGTGGCCAAGTGTCCCCAAGGCAAGCTGCCCGAATACGCCTTCATAGGCCGCTCCAACGT
>JAJPYP010000253.1 GCA_021204885.1 Prevotellaceae bacterium | reverse complement strand
GCGCGTTGGTCAGTTCGGCATCCAAAAGGTGCTTGGAGTGCTTCTTCTCGGTCTTGACGAAGAGGCGGGCATCAAAGAGTCGCGCCCCCGTGAGCCGGGAGACGATGATGGAAGAGAGCCGCTCGCCATAACTGGTGATGGCATCCGACGTTTTCTGTGAAAGGTCCTTGATGAGGTAGATGCCTTGGAAGATGTCCTTGAGCTCGTCGAGCAACTCCCCTATCTGGCCTTGCAACTGCACGCGCTCCTCCCCTTCGGGAAACACCTCGCTCACCAACGCCACGTGGCGGTACACCACGGCGCGGTATTCGGCTTGGTAAGCGGCATCGCCCGCCGCCGCCATCTGCGAGATATGGATTAACCGGTCGGTCACACCACCCAAGGCGGAAACCACAACAATAACCGGCTCGGTGGTCGCCTCTACGATACGCTTCACGTTTAAAAGACTGCTTGCGGAACCTACGGACGTTCCGCCGAATTTCATGACTTTCATTATTTGGTTGCTATTATATTAACGGTAAAACACTGCATGCGCACACTTCGTCACAGCGAAGCGGAACGACACTCTGATTAAAAAAGAAAACTGCTTGAAAAATTGGTGTAACACGTAGAAACACATAAACTATCCCCAACCCCTAAGGGTCGTCATGGTGCCCATGCAAGTGACTGTATGTTGAAAGCAGTAGTTCATATCTTATCTCTACATCATCTAAAAAGTGATGCAAAAATAAGAATAAAAACCTACATTATATCACACATTACCACTTTTTTGTGATAAAAGAGGCAAAAAACAGCTTTTCTTTCTACCTCACCTCGGCAAGCGCCCCCGTTACCGTATCCATGATGAAGCCATAGACGCGGATGTCGCGGGGAATGAGCGGGTGCGTGGCGATGAGGTCGACCGTCTGCCTTACCGCCCTTTCGGTGTCGCCGAAGCCTTGCAGCCAAGTGTTCAAGTCCACGCCGCAATCGTTTATCAGGTCGATGGTCTCCCGACTGATGCCGCGTGCCTCCATCCGCTCCTCCATCTCGAAGGCGTTCATCTTGCAGGCACCGCAATCGGTGTGGGCAATGACCATCACGTCCGTCACGCCCAATTCATAAATGGCCACGAGCAAGCTGCGGATGGCTTCGCCGAACTTGTCGGTAACGACGCCGCCGGCGTTCTTGATAATCTTCACGTCACCGTTATGGATGCCCAATGCGGCCGGCAAGAGTTCGGTCAAGCGGGTGTCCATGCAGGTCAATATGGCTATCTTCATCTTGGGATATTTGCCCGTCTTGTACCGTTCATACTCCTTCGATTCCACAAAATGTCTGTTGTGCTCCAAAATCTTTTCAATCATGGCGATTTTCGTTTAAAGTTATGCCTCACAAATATAAGGCAAATAAACGGAAAATGAAAGGGAATGGCGCTATATATATAATAAGGTATAATGTCTATATATAAAAAGTATGGTTCCCTACATATAATGGGGAAACGAATGAACGACGTGAGGTTCGTAATGGGAGTGGCGTGCTACTCTGAGAGTTGCAAATCGAGGATTTTGTGGCCGCTCGCGTCTTTGACGAACAGGAATGGATTGAATGCATTCCGTTCATTCCTGATGCCATATCCCAAGCACGTCATCTCAGGCGTAACGACGGGAAGAAAACGCTCCTGTGTCTCTCCTGTCTCCCGGTCGACCGTAACGAACGAATACCTGTCGTGCAGGAAATCGTCTTCGCCCGGGTTCCCGTATTTTACCAAACAACAGATTTGCGTCTCGTTCATTTTAACGGCGGTTATACATCTGTTGAAGTTCGAGTCATACAGATTTCCGTATTCACGTGTATAAAAAAAGGTTGAATCGGGAGCGGAGAATGAAGCCGTATCCATGTCAAACACATCGTAGCATCTACTCGCATCGACATGATTGTCAGCGGAAACATAAAGTTTCCCCGTATATCCATTGGCATAAAGGAAAGACTCCTTATAATGGGCGAATATGTTGTTTGTATACCAATACCCTGTCCTGCTCTTCCGTTGGGAGTCGTCCAAGCTCCCGTAGAGCCCGTCGCATGCGCCGCTGTCTATGTCGAAAGAAGCCACTATGGGATTGAACGTGTCATAAAACCCCTCGTTGAATGGGTCCAGCTCGACATTCCCTTCCACGTCTTCTCTCTCAAAGCCATCCATGGGCCATGTCAGCTTTTGGCAGCCGACCCATAACTTGTCGTCGAATATGTCGAAGGTAAAATGCTTGTAGAAATAATCTTCTTGTCCGTAGACCTCCGGCGTTACCATCTTCCCGGGCTCGGAAGTCTCCATATCACGAATCAAGATTGCCGGGGCATTATAAAAACTGATGCGGGTTACCTCCCCCACTATCTCCGATAAAATCATAGGCAAGGAGTAGGACACGGCAAGGTGCCTTTCATCAAGCATATTGGAGGAGAGCGCGATGTAAAACACTTGCCCCGCAGCTGTCACCTCTTGAAACAGCGAGTCGGAAATCTCCACGAACCGCGTCTTCTCGTCATCATTGGCTTGAATAAGATCCTTGTAGACATATCGCCCTTCATCCAATTGAAAATACATTATACCGTTGTTCAGCATGTCGTTAAAGAAAAGACGTCCGTTTTCAATCTTGGGAATGTCGTAAACCGTGGAAACGGGCACATCCTCGTTCAAGGCCAATGGATATTCCGCCGTCTTCCACGGATACGGAGAAATGTCCTCCGTATGGTTCACGAAAGCGTATTCCTCTGTGTCGGCGGGATATGAATAGGGAGCCATTCTTGTGCGGCAGGCTACCAATTGGCTGATGAAATCTTCACCCAAGTAGGTATATTCTCCTCCTGTAATGAGGGTTCCCGATGCAGGACAAAGCTTCAACACGTAAAGGCCGTCTATAAACCCGGTGTTGAAGCTGAATATATTCTTATAGTCTGAATCGGTGTCGTATAAATAATAGTCGGCCTTATAATTACTCCGATTGTTGTACCAAGCCGCAGCGGTGGAATCGGCGTATGCCGAGACAAGAAGCATCTTGTTGTCGGGATTGTTGTTTTTCAGCAGCTTATAAAAGGCAGGTATGGCGGCCTCGCACCGGTAACACGCTGCCGGGATATACAGGATCGCATAGACAGTATCTTCTTGAATAGGAACGGACCTTAAATAATCAGACAGAAGCCTTTCTGTCGAAGGCTTCTGTCTGATTCTTAGGTCATTATTCTCCATCTCCTCTATATAATCTACATTCTGGGCGAATGAGATTAACGGGAACATCAAAAGCAATAAAAACCATTTCATAATCATTATTTCATTTATCTACAATTTTTCCACCTGCACTGAGAGTTTGGGTTTCTATAATCTCTTTTGCTTCTTCAATTGGCTTATCAATTACATAATATGAAGTAGATATTATTTTACCATCAGCATCTGTTGTTTGTTTCGAAACTGCAGTTTGACTTTCGTCAATAGGTATTAATTGCGTTTTAACCACTCCGCATACCCTTATTGTTGGACCCTTGCAAGGGTTATTAGCTTTTCCTGAAGCTTTTGCACCATAATAAATAGATTCACTTGTTACACTCTGAGAAGCGACCTTTAAAGATGCTTTTGCAGTGGAATTTCCCTTATCGTACTCGACAACGGGATAAGAATACATTTTAGCACCTAATAATAATGCCAATAAACAAATAAAAGCTTTTTTCATCTGTAAAACTCCTTATAATTCCCTGAAATACTAATGCGAATAAGCCGAGAATATTAAAACTCATTTGCATTTTTGTTATATATCGCTGCAAAGATACAGAAAAAAGATATATAAACAAGCGTTTTGGTAGAAAAAAGATATTTTTATTAAAAGTTGGGGCGCAATGAATAGTTAGGGTGCAAGGAATACATTCCTTAGGGTATAAGGAATACATTCCTTAGGGTGCAAGGATTACATTCCTTAGGGTATAAGGAATACATTCCTTAGGGTATAAGGAACACATTCCTTAGGGTGTAACGGGCACTGAGAGCTGAAGCCGGCTTTTGCACTACCATGCGGCGAGCTTCTCAAGCGAAGCTGTTCCACAGATTGTCATCGGGCACGGGGGCTTCGACGGCTATCGGCTCTTTGGAAACGGGATGGATGAAGCTCATGGAGCGGGCATGCAGGCTGATGCCGCCATCGGGATTGGAACGGGGAAAGCCGTATTTCAAGTCGCCCTTGATGGGGCAGCCTATCTTGGAGAGCTGGCAACGTATCTGGTGGTGACGGCCCGTCATCAACGCCACTTCCAACAGAAAGTAGTTTTGGGAACGGCCGATGAGCCGATAGTGCAGCACGGCCCGCTTGCCGCCCGGCACCTCGCGGTCGTAGGCACGGCTCTTGTTGAGCTTCTCGTTGCGCACGAGGTAGTGCGTGAGCGTGCCCTCCGTGGGGTCGGGCACGTTCTTCACGATGGCCCAATAGGTCTTTTTCACCTCGCCGTTCTTGAACATCTCGTTCAAGCGGGCGAGCGCCTTGCCGGTCTTGGCAAAGAGAACAAGGCCGCTTACGGGACGGTCCAACCGGTGCACTACACCGATGAAGACATTGCCGGGCTTGTGATACTTCTCTTTCAGGTACTGTTTGAGCGTCTCTGAAAGCGGTGTGTCGCCCGTCTTGTCTCCTTGGACAATCTCGGAAGCGGTCTTGTTGACGATGATGATATGGTTGTCTTCGTAAACGACAGTCACTTGGGGTCGTATTGGCGAAGTCTACATGTTCATGCCGCCATCCACTTGGATGACCTGCCCCGATACGTAGGACGACATGTCGGATGCGAGGAAGGTGGCGATGTTGGCCACGTCCTCGGGCGTACCGCCACGGCGCAGGGGTATCTTCTTGCACCATTCGGCCTTTACCTCGTCAGAGAGCGCGTCGGTCATGGCGGTGATGATGAAGCCCGGGGCGATGGCGTTGGCGCGGATGCCGCGCGAGCCCATCTCTTGTGCGATGGACTTGGCCAAGGCAATCAAGCCCGCCTTCGAGGCGGCGTAGTTGGCCTGCCCGGCATTGCCGTGAACGCCCACCACAGAGGCCATGTTGATGATGCTGCCGGCACGTTGGCGCATCATGATGGGCGTACAGGCATGGATGAAATTGAAGGCGGACTTCAAGTTCACGCCTATCACCATGTCCCACTGCTTCTCGCTCATGCGCATCATCAAGCCGTCGCGGGTGATGCCGGCATTGTTCACCAAGATGTCGATGCGTCCGAAGTCGGCATGAATGGCCTCCACCACCTTGGCCGTGTCTTCAAAGTCGGCCGCATTGGAGGCATACCCTTTCACCTTCACGCCCAAAGCGGCAATCTCGTCGGCCGTAGCCTGGCCCGTCTCGTCAATCACCAAGTCCGTAAACGCGATGTTCGCCCCTTCACGGGCGAATTTCAATGCGATGGCTTTCCCGATGCCACGGGCGGCACCCGTTATAATCGCGGTTTTTCCTTCTAATAATCCCATAGTTTCTTATAATTGGTAATGTTGTTATCGGTTATCGATTAACGCCCAATGCCCGGAGCACGAGGCGGGCCACATAGCCCCGCTTCACGTTGATGTCTAAATGGGCGCCTATCTGTCCACGGATATAAGGCACCTCGATGCCCTTCACGCAATAGTGCACGATTTCGGCGGTCATGTCTAAATCGTCAATCAGGAATGTCCCTTTCTCCATCCCTTCGCGCAACACGTCTTTAAAGAGCTGCACTTCGGTGGCGTCGAAACGCTTGCGCACCTTCTCCACCCGCCATATATCGCGGAAGAAGTCGGCGCGGAGCGTGCCGTTGCGGTAGACGCTCTCCTTGATGCCGTCCAAGCGGGTGTATATCATCTGCATGAGTTTGAAATCGGGGGCCACGTCCACCTCTTCGCCCACACGCCGCATCTTCTCGGAAAGGAGTTCCAGTTCCGACTCCACCACGGCCATGTAGACCTCTTC
>JAJPYP010000176.1 GCA_021204885.1 Prevotellaceae bacterium | reverse complement strand
GCATAGAAGTTCAGCACGCCGTCGAAGCCGATGGATATCTCCGAGCAGATGAACGTGCCCACCGGCGTGTAGGGTTGCAGCCCGCCGCAAGTGCCGATGCGCACCATCTCCAAGCTGCGGGGCTCAGGCTTCTCGCGCCGCGTGTGGAAGTCGATGTTGGCCAATGCGTCTAATTCATTGATAACGATGTCCATGTTGTCGCAGCCGATGCCCGTGGAGACAACCGTCAGGCGTTTGCCTTTGTAAGTACCGGTTATGGTCCTGAACTCGCGGCTCTCCACTTCACACTCCCTTGTCTGGAAGTGCGACGCCACGACAGGCACCCGTCCGGGGTCGCCCACCAAGATCACCTTGTCGGCCAGCTGTTCCGGCTTGACGTGCAGGTGGAATGCCGAGCCGTCGTCGTTGATGATTAATTCGGATGGGGGAAAGTAGTTTTCCATACCTATTTATATTATAGCGTCAGCAGTGGGGAAGGATTTCCATTATTTGCCCAGTGGCTGCTGGTTACCTCCACCGGCTACAGGGCGTGCGATGGTCTCGCGCATGGAGGTATCGGCCTCGATGTTCTTCATGCGGTAGTAGTCCATGATGCCCAAGTTCCCGCTGCGGAAAGCTTCCGCCATGGCTTTGGGTACCTCGGCCTCTGCCTCGATTACTTTGGCGCGTGCCTCTTGTGCTTTCGCCTTCATTTCCTGCTCGGTGGCCACGGCCATGGCACGTCGCTCCTCGGCCTTGGCTTGCGCGATGTTCTTGTCGGCATTGGCCTGGTCCATCTGTAAGGCCGCGCCGATGTTCTTGCCTATATCGATGTCGGCTATATCAATGGAGAGAATCTCGAAGGCGGTGCCGGCATCCAGTCCTTTGCGCAACACCAACTTGGAGATGGAGTCGGGATTCTCCAATACCTGTTTGTGGCTTACCGAGGAGCCTATCGAGGAGACAATGCCTTCGCCTACACGTGCCAGCACCGTATCTTCGCCTGCACCGCCCACCAACTGACGTATGTTGGCGCGTACCGTTACCCTTGCTTTGGCAATGAGCTGTATGCCGTCCTTGGCCACCGCCGTTACGGGCGGCGTGTCGATGACTTTCGGGTTGACCGACATCTGTACCGCTTCAAACACGTCGCGACCGGCCAAGTCGATGGCCGTAGCCATTTGGAAGGGAAGTTCAATGGAGGCTTTCGAGGCCGATACAAGGGCGTGTACCACCTTCTCCACATGCCCTCCGGCCAAATAATGCGCCTCTAATCCGTCGCGGGTAATGTTGCTCAATCCTGCCTTGTGTGCCTCGATTAGCCCCGGTACGATGATGTAGGGCGGCACGTTACGGATGCGCATCAAGAAGAGTTGCACCAAGGAGATGTTCACGCCCGATACCTTGGCCGAGAGCCAAAGGAAAAACGGCACGTAATGGAAGAATACGGCTAAGAATACGATACAGGCTATCACGATGACAACCACTACGTAGATTGAATTGGTATCCATAATAAGTGAGTTAATGTTATGCTGTTTGATTGATTTTCGTGTGAGACTTGGGGCGTTCAGTCGACGGGTCGCTTCTGCACGATGATGACGCCGTCGCTGATGCGTGTCACCACTATCGGTGTCTTTTCGTCCAAGAAGCCGTCGGCCGACTTCACTTCCACCATTTCCCCATTAATCTGGGCTGTCCCTATCAAGGCAAGTCGAGTGGTCGCCACACCGGTATCGCCAATATGGACGCTGGCCTTGGCCTCGTTCTCCACCGTGGAGGAGATGTTCTCTTTCAACGCTACCTTGTCGAGCGTCTTGGAGCGCATGAACCACACCAACGAGCCTATCGAGGCCACTGCCGATATCGCCAACGTGACGAAGCCGCCTGTAACGCCCAAATGGACGAACGCATGGTAATTGGCATAAACGAGGCACACGCCGGCCGCGATGCCGGCTATGCTGACGCCCGGTATCACGAATACCTCCACCAAGAAGAGGACGATGGCTGCGATGAGCAGAATGATGATGATAAGTATATCCATGACGCCGCTATTTAAGGCTGTTCTTCTCGAGTTGCCGCACTTGCAGGGCAAGCTGTTTCTTTTGGGCGGTAAGTTGCTCCACCCGCGCTTCCAACGTGAGCATGGAGGGGGCCAATCCCGACTTCTCGCTTCCGGAGGCGGTGGCATAGCGTTCGCGCAGGGCATCCAACCGTTGCAGTTGCAAGCGGTAGTTGGTGGCCGACTGTTGGTATCGTTTGAAGGCTTCACGCGCCTCGGCCGAGCGGAAGTCGTCGAGCGTGTAATAGATGTGGTTGTCGTCGATGACGAACTCGAAATCGTGTGCCGTCTCACTTTGCCCCAAAGCGTAGGCAATGGCTTGCAACCGGGCATGGGCCTGTTCCACCACGGTCTTGTCGCTCCATGTGTCGGCTATGGAGTGCAGGCTGGCATAGCGCACTAATTCCGCTTGGTCCATGTCTTCGTAGCTGTACACCTCCTTGCTGCCGTTCGGCACGAAGATGTAGACGCACAATGTGTCCTTGGGCTGGTAGCGGTCGGAAGCGAACCAACCTATGTTGTTGTACTCGTCGACCACATAGAGGTAGTCGTTGAAAGGCGAGTTGAAGGGCATGCCGATGTTGTCGGGCGTGAAGCAGGTGCCCGAATTGCTGTCATAGCGCGTCACGAAGATGTCGTATCCGCCTTGCGAGGCATCGCCATCGGCGGCATAATACAAGGTGGTGCCGTCTCCCGACAAAAAGGGACAGACCGCATTCACCCCTTCATTGATGTTCTCGGGCAGGGGTGTCTCTTCGCCCCAATCCTCCACATACTTGTATCTCGTGTAAATGCCTAAGGTGCTGTCCGGTTGCATTTGGCTGTAGTAAATGGCGTTGCCCCTTTCGGTAAGGAACACGGTGCGCATGTCGGCCGGCTCCTCTTCCTCATCCTCCACGGCACTTCCTTTGCCGAAGTAGGCCTTGTAGGTGAAAAGCTTTCCCGTTTCGGGACTTAACAGGTAAGCGTCCAAGAACCGCCGCTTGTCCACCACCACGCTGTCCACCACGCACACGCGCTCCACGCCTCTCATCATGCGCAGCCCCGACCGGCACTTCTCCACCAGCTTTTCCGCCTCCTCGGTGGGGCGTTTGCGCTTTTGCAGGTCGCTCAAGTAGCTTTCGGCCGTGCGTACCGCGTCTTCATAGCGGTAATTGGCCATATAAGCCTTGGCCAACCAGTACTGTCCGCCGGTAGCCCGGTACCTTACCGCAAGCTCCAAGTATTTCAGGGCATCGGCGTAGGCGCCCGTTTCCAATGCGGCCACCCCGTACCACAAGTTGTAGTTCCCGTTGGCCGGTTGCGACTTGACCAGTTTCAACAAGCCGGGTATCGCTTCCTCGTACTCCCCGTTCTCGTAAAGGGCTTTCGTATCGGCCAACGTCTGTGCCGACACGTTCACCGCCCAAACCATTCCCAAGAGAAACAGAAGGATATTTGTTCTTTTCATGGTTGCATCATACTTTATTCAAATTTTCAAAGATAAGCATTAATCCCCTTTCACGCCTTACAATCAAGTTAAATTCATTTAAATAGCCATTTGTATCCCCTTCCATAGCCGCCGATGCACTATTTTTGTCCGGCAGCAGGCATGTTCCATACAGCTGCTTATATATATAATAGGTATAGACCGACATGGACAAGGCGGAAACACTCCTCTTGAACCGTATCCGCAGGCGTTTCGCCCGCGGGGTGGTGCAATATGGCCTGCTCGAAGAGGGCGACCGCATCTTGATAGGGCTCTCAGGTGGAAAAGACTCGCTGGCGTTGACCGAACTCTTGGCCGCCCGTGCCCGTATCTACAAGCCACGCATCTCCATAGTGGCCGCCTACGTGGCCATGACCAACATCCCCTACCGCAGCGACGTGGATTACTTGCGGGCGTTCGCCACCTCGCTGGGCGTGCCATTCGTGGCATGCGAAACGGCTTTCAACGCCGCTACCGACACGCGCAAGTCTCCCTGCTTCCTCTGTGCATGGAACCGCCGCAAGGCACTCTTCACGCTCGCCAAGGAGCATGGATGCAATAAAATAGCCTTGGGGCACCACATGGACGACATATTAGAGACCTTGCTGATGAATGTCACTTTCCAAGGTGCGTTCAGTACCATGCCGCCCCGGTTGGTGATGAAGAAGTTTGACATGACCATTATCCGTCCCCTCTGCTTGGTGCACGAGGCCGATTTGGAAGAGCTGGCCGACCTGCACGGTTACCGGCTGCAATCCGTGCGTTGTCCATACGAAGACCTTTCACACCGCATAGAGGCCAAGGCACTCTTGCAGCGCATGGAACAGATGAATCCCCATGCCCGTTACAGCCTTTGGGGAAGCATGGGTAATGTTCAGCAAGACCTGTTACCCGCGCCGTCTAAGCGGAACGGCCGTTAAGGCGCGTCTCTTCGCTCTTACTCTTTGAAGTAACGCTTGCCTTCTCATTGTTTCTCTTTTTTTTGCATGTGCTTTTCCCCTAATTCTTGTCCATACAAGCTTTTTTTTTACAAATAGGTGTACAAGTATTTCTTTTTTTCTTAATTTTGCAGCCGAAATGAACAAATAAGTCAAAGCGGACGGGTGCATGGCAAGTGTGTTTGATGACCGCTTTGAGAGGGGAAGAGTGGAACAAACAAAAACCTTTTATTGATAAACAAAACATGATGAGAAAGTTAATTATCGCAACTTTGTTGCTAGGAACGGCCATCGTAAGCGCCAATGCGCAGACGGCCGTAGTGGGAAACAAGTTTTCTGACAATTGGTCCCTTGGGATTTATGGCGGTGGAGTCTCTCCGTTGAACCATGGTTCCATGCGCGGTATCCTTGGTATAAGCTTGGACAAGAAGATTACGCCGGTCGTTGGTTTCGGCCTTGAATTCGCTGGAAGCATCAACACGACCGACAGCAAGACGGGATTCGACAACTCCAACCTCATGTTAGTGAACAACGTGAACTTGATGAACTTGATCGGTGGTTACAAAGGCGTACCCCGGGTGTTTGAAATCGAGACCGTTGTTGGCTTGGGCTGGCTGCATTACTACTACAACTCTAATAGGGGCAACGACCACAACAACCTCTCCGGCAAGTTAGGCTTGGACTTGAACTTCAACTTGGGAGAGAGCAAGGCATGGACGCTCGCCTTGAAACCCGCCGTCGTATACGACCTGAATCCCGAAACATCCAACCGCGTGCGCTTCAATGTGAACTCCGGCGTATGGGAACTCACCGTAGGCCTGAAATACCACTTTAAGACCAGTAACGGCGAACATTACTTCACCCGCATACAAGCTTGCGACCAAAGCGAGATCGACGCATTGAACGCCAAGATCAACGCCCTGCGTGAAGACCTTGCCGGCAAGGACGCCGCCTTGAAAGACGCCAACCGCAGGGCCGACGAGCTGTCCAAGGCATTGGAAGAGTGCCTCAATAAGGAGCCAGAAGTAGTTACCCAAGTCGCTCCCACCTCCAAGACGTTGGAGTCCGTCATCACGTTCCGTCAGGGCAGCACTGTCATCGACGCTTCCCAGACACCCAACGTGGAGCGCATCGCCACTTATCTGAAGAACCACGAGAACGCAGCCGTCGTCATCAAGGGATATGCTTCTCCGGAAGGAAGCATTGAAGTGAACGAGCGCATCGCAGGCCAGCGTGCCGAGGCTGTAAAGACCATGCTTACCGGTAAGTATAAGATAGCTGCCGACCGCATCAGCGCCAGTGGCGAAGGTGTAGGCGACATGTTCGAGGAGCCCGACTGGAACCGCGTAAGCATTTGCACGATCAACAACGAAGATTAACCGACAAATCTTATCTATTTATCCATCCATTAATCTTGAAGGCTGCACGGAGCGCCGTGCAGCCTTCTTTATCTCATGTATGAGCCTGTATAACTCGAATATAATCGAGAAAAAGCACTTCGGAGGCCGTAGGCCGACTAAGGGGATGTGTCAAAAGACACAGCCCCTTCGGGGACCTTTCTTGACCACCCCTCCAAACCTCCCCTAATAGGGGAGGCTTGGTCGGCCTAACGGC
>JAJPYP010000163.1 GCA_021204885.1 Prevotellaceae bacterium | reverse complement strand
CGTTCAATCCCGTCAAGACCGTGAACGACCTGTTGCGCGACCAGCACCAATAATCAACCCGTTATAGAATGAAGAAAATCTTATTGTTAGGTTCAGGCGAATTGGGAAAGGAGTTCGTCATCTCCGCCAAGCGGAAAGGAGAGTATGTCATCGCATGCGATTCGTATGCCGGCGCACCCGCCATGCAGGTGGCCGATGAGTGTGAAGTCTTCAAGATGTTGGACGGCGATGCCTTGGAACAAGTGGTACGCAAGCACCAACCGGACATTATAGTCCCCGAAATCGAAGCCATCCGCACCGAGCGTCTCTACGGTTTTGAAGAGGCCGGCATACAAGTAGTGCCCAGCGCCCGTGCGGTGAACTACACCATGAACCGCAAGGCTATCCGCGACTTGGCCGCCAAAGAGCTTGGACTTAAAACAGCCAAATACTTTTATGCGAAGACTTTCGATGAATTGAAAGCCGCCGCTGAAGAGATAGGCTTCCCCTGCGTTGTCAAGCCGCTCATGTCCTCATCGGGCAAAGGCCAGTCGGTCGTCAAGAGTGCCGACGACCTGCAACACGCTTGGGAATACGGATGCAGCGCCGCCCGTGGCGATATCAAAGAGGTCATTATCGAAGAGTTCATCCACTTCGTCAGTGAGATTACATTGCTCACCGTCACGCAGAAGAACGGACCCACGCTGTTCTGCCCGCCCATTGGCCACGTACAGATTAACGGCGACTACCGCGAGAGCTTCCAGCCCGCACCCATCGACCCTGCCCATTTGGCCGAAGCACAGCGCATGGCCGATAAAGTGACGCACGCCTTGACCGGTGCCGGCATCTGGGGAGTGGAATTCTTCTTGAGCCACAAGAACGGTGTCTACTTCTCCGAGCTCTCTCCGCGTCCGCATGACACAGGCATGGTCACCTTAGGCGGTACACAGAACCTCAACGAGTTCGAGCTGCACTGCCGTGCCGTCCTTGGCCTTCCCATTCCCGGCATCAAGCAAGAGCGCATGGGAGCCAGTGCCGTCATCCTCTCGCCCATCGCCAGCCAGGAACGTCCCAACTACCGTGGCATGGAAGAGGTGGTCAAGGAAGAAGATACCTACCTGCGCATCTTCGGCAAGCCCTCCACCCGTCTGAACCGACGCATGGGTGTGGTGCTGTGCTACGCCCCGCTTGGCAGCGACATCAACGCCCTGCGCGACAAGTGCAAGCGCCTTGCCGCCAAGGTGGAAGTATATTAATCGAGCGTTTTGACCGCTGTGAACACGTCCTTGCCGAAGTCCCACTTCGGCAAGGACGTTTCCTTTTCAAACAATCCATAGATAGCCGACCCCGAGCCGCTCATCGCCGCATACACAGCCCCCCTGCGATACAGTTCCTCTTTAATCTCCCTTAGTAACGGGAACCGTGGAAACACGCTCTCCTCAAAGTCATTCACCATTAACCCGCGCCATTGCGCCACAGGCAACTTCACCACCTCGCGAAGCGGCCGCTCCTGCCTGTGCGGACGTATCGCCGCATACGCCTCTTTCGTCGATACCGATACATCCGGCTTCACGAGGCATAACCTGTATCCCTTTAATGACAGTTCAATAGGAGAGAACACATTCCCTATCCCTTCCGCATACACCGGCTTGTTCTTGATGAAGAAAGCGCAATCCGCACCCAGCCGCGCCGCATGCTTCTCCAATGTCGCGTCGTCCATTCCCAAGCCACACACCGAGTTCAACAGCTTCAACATCGCCGCCGCGTCCGAAGAGCCGCCGCCTAGTCCCGCCCCCGTAGGCACCCGCTTCACAAGGTGAATATCCACCGGCGGCAATCCATACAAGCTGTCTAAGAGTCGATATGCCTTTACCACCAAGTTCTCTTCCACCTTTCCCGCTATTGCCGTGCCATAAAGGTGCAAGCTGTACTTCGCGCCCTCCACCTTGTCCTTCTTTATCACCACCTCCAACGCATCCTCCACCGGAATAGGGTAGAACACCGTCTCCAAGTCATGGTAACCATCCTCTCTACGAGCCACAATATTCAGCCCCAAGTTAATCTTCGCATTCGGGAACGTAAGCATAACCGTATTCTCATGCACTTTCCATTTCTAACTTGGAAGCGATGTAATCTACATACTCTTCCGATTCCTCGTTCTCGCGCAACATATCCTTCACAGATATTTCCCTGTCTCTTGGGGTGCTGTTCCATGCCAAATCGTGAGACATCTCAGTCAATTCGCTAAAAGACTTTCCTTCGCATTTAGCAATGGCAAAATCAAGACATTCAATATCTGTTTCCGATAGATAATCCATATCCGGGTCTTTGTCGGCTTCTATGGTATATCTGTTTGTGAAATGGAAATACTGTTTTAAGTCATCTGCATACTTGGAGAAGTAGCTGTCTCCCCGCACTGCTTTGAATATATCGTTTATTTTAGAAGGGACAGGGCCGTATGACATGGCAATATAAGAATCGCCCGTAATGCCGCGCCCATAGCGACACAGATGCTCACGGTCTGCAAAGTACAGAATCTTGAATATCTTGTGCATATCCTTCCTGTCTTGCAGCTTCTTTACGGCATACAACACCGCTTGCATGGCTACCTTTTCATCAAAATTAGTTCCAATCATAGAGAATCAACTATCCTTTATGCAAATATACGCGCTTTTTCCCTGCCGTTAATAGAATACTTGCCCTTTTTTGCATCCTTTATAGCATATTTAGCGGTGCTTCATGCACAGTGCAAGCGTCTATTACAGTAGACGCTGACTATGTCGCGTATGTTTTATACTTTTGCGACAAAAGAGATACGTTGGCAACTTGGCGCATATACCCACAGTTTTTCCACTCATGCCGTTTACTTGTCATTGACAAGACTTTGATACATCCGCATCAGTTGCGCCACGCAAGTGGTTTCCGTGGTGTCCTTCACAGAGAAGCCGTAGGCCTGCATCACGGCACGGTCGTTGTGCTGGTGTGCCTTGCGCAATTCAGGCGGCATGGCAACTTCATCGTATAAGTCGGCCAAGCTGCAATCTGGGTACAAGTCCCGGGCATCGAGAATGGCTTGTGCGGTTTGTTCTATGCGTTGCCGCTGTTCGTCGGTTGGGGTGGGCCAAGGGAAGTTGTTATAGACTACATCTTTGGAATAACGGTATCGCATCTCCAACCTGCCACACACCGCTCTCATCCAGCTCATGTGGACGTTGGAAGTGAGGATGCCGAAGTGATAAAGTGTGGCGTTGGGCATTAAACGTACAAGGTTGCTACATAGATTATCGGGCGAAAGAAAACCTATGGGAATATATTTCCTGTTCTCTGATGATGTTTCAGGAATAACAATATAATCACTATCAGGCATATTCTCCACATGAAACCTTGTCGGCTTATCGGCCAATTTCACAGTTCCCGCACTTTTACTCTTAAGGCGGAATTCACGTACTGCTTGCACCCTCTTCAAACATTCGGGCATCTTACGGAGTTCATTGGGAGTGCAATTCCCTAACCACAAGCAATAGCGCGGAGCGCGGTTGATAAACTCATACGAACCATACCATGGCTTGAAATATTTCTCTGCCGCCGGTTCCTTCTTTATGAAGACAGCCATCTCCTCTTCGCTGAACAGGTAATTCCCATCGTCTATGGGTTGATTGCCGATGCCTATCTCAGGCACATCACAAAGCGGCTTGTTCCGGCTCTCTATAAAGATGTTATCCGCATCAATCAAATAACCGTTGATGTGCTGCACTATTTGCGGACGGTTATCCGTATAGATTACTTTCGGTCGGTCATTGGGAGCCATGCTGAAACCCACAATCACGCAATGCACATGCGCCTTGATGCTCGCTTCACTGTCCCAACGGAAAGTGCGGTGGGCAAAATCGATATGCACGCCACGTTCCATCAACGGTTTCCATAAATTGGCTACACTTTCCCCTTGTGTAACCGAATTGGTCGATACCAAGGCAGCGCGTATTTGCGTATCGGGCATCATATCCACCACTTTCTTATACCAGCAGCAAACGTAATCCAAGTTACCTACGTTCTTCCACCCTTTGAACAGTTCATTGAGTTCTTCTTTTTGCCCGATGCTCATCATGCGTGCCCCCACAAACGGCGGATTACCCATGATATACGTGAGCTTCTCTTTGGGTACCACCGTTTCCCAGTCGATGCGTAGCGCGTTCCCCTCCACAATGTTGGTGTACGACTTCAACGGCAGTACATCGAGGTGCAACTGTACTATCTTCTCGGTCTCTTTCATCATTTGGCTCTCTGCTATCCATAGGGCAGTCTTGGCTACCGATACCGCGAAGTCATTGATTTCAATGCCGTAGAACTGTGCCAGCGATACTTGTATGGGGCTGTATGTATCGGCGGCGAAGAACGTCTGCCCATGGTAAAGTTCCCGCAACACTTCATTCTCCAAGCGGCGCAACGACAGGTATGACTCCGTAAGGAAGTTGCCGCTGCCACAAGCGGGGTCCATAAAGGTGAGCGAAGAGAGTTTCTGTTGGAAAGCCCTTAGCTTGCGACAGCGCGTGCGCTCCACCGCCGTATCGCATATCAGGGCGAGCTCTTTCTTGAGCGCATCCAAGAAGAGCGGGTCAATCACTTTATGTATGTTCTCGATGCTGGTAT
Source organism: Prevotellaceae bacterium (assembly GCA_021204885.1). The sequence continues at coordinate 1,528 of JAJPYP010000163.1, read as the reverse complement.
AGTGCATGCCACCCGAGCGGCGTGTCTCAGGGTTCAACGTGCTCTCAAAGACGGCGCCGAAGATGGTAGGGCTTATTTCCGACCAGTTGAAACCGGCGCTGGCCTGGGTCAACAGCAAGTGGCGTATCTCGTCGGTGAAAGGTGGTATCTCTATCTCTTCGTCGGCAAAGAGACCGCCATTCACGTAAGGGAACGCGGCCAGTGCCGGGCTGTCGTCCTGCAAATACGGGTCGCGCTCCTTGGGCTTTGTATCCAAGATATGGAACAACGCGATCAAAGCCTTTCGCATTTGCCGTGTATCACACTTCTTCAAGTAGTCGTGGAACATGCCATAACGCCCGAATATGCCGGCGTTCTCGGCATACAGGCAGAACACCAACCGCACGCAAAGCACATTCAGACTGTGTAACGCCTCCTTGCTTTCAGGGTCTTTATATTGCCGGGCAAAGGCATCGTATAACAACCCCACAATCTCGCCTGCGGCTATGGAGACCTCCATCTCGCGCTTCAAGTGTTCGTTCCCGGTCTCTACCAAGAACTGCAAGCGGTAGTACTCTTTCTCCAACGCATCCAAGCGTATCACTTCGGGCGCACCGGTAGGACGGTTCATGTCATACACCCAGAACTCCTCGAAGTTGCAGGTTATCACATAGCGCGGATGCTTGTCCACCGGCAACTCTACGATGTATCGCTTGGCTTGTTGGAAAGGAGTGAGATAGGTGCCGTCCGACTGCTTGATAGGTTGGTTCAAGTTCTTGCCCAACCCCTTTTGTTCAATCATGACGCGCGTAGCCGGGATAATTCCGTCTATAAAGCTGGTATGGTCCAAATGCACTTGGTCCTCAAAAAAGATATATTGTTCGGGGTGTTCCACACCGTACACATCGCGGAGCAACGAGAGCCAAAACGGTTGGCTCTCTCCTTTCTCATACCCCTTGCCTTTCCAATATGCCGCGAACTGCTTCGCCGCCTGTTGCTGTGAGTCTGCCATAGATGTAATCCTTTGAGAAGCAAATATAAGAAAATATCTCTTTGGGAGGGCGGGAATGAGACAAATTATTCTTTGCCTTGTAACTTATTGTATTTTCAAGCTGTATGAAAAGCGGAAAAAGCGATAATATAAATTGAGTCCGTCAGGCGTAACGAAGCCTGTGCTTGGGGCATAATCATGGGGATTGAAGCGGCATTAGAATCGCTTTTCAGGGAGTGCCGGCAACGCGATCAGAAGGGTGTCATCTCTATAAAGATGGGGGTGTCATCTCTGTAGAGATGAGGTGGTCATCTATGTAGAGATGGGGGTGTCATCTCTGTAGAGAAGAGGAGGTCATCTATGTAGAGATGAGGTCATCATCCTTGCATTATGAATCTTTTATCACATCGCGCGAGTATCTTTACAAACCCCATTTCTTGCACGCCAAGAAAAGCTGTTGTTACGGTATAAGAATAGTATTCCTTAGGGTGTAAGAACAGTTGTTGACAAAGTGTAACGAATACTATCGTTGCACCCTAAGGAATACTATCCTTACAC
>JAJPYP010000064.1 GCA_021204885.1 Prevotellaceae bacterium | reverse complement strand
ATACTGGAGTTGTCACCCCTCTGACACTTACTACGTGATTGGCTCTACCGTCGGGCCACACCCCTATCCCGATATGGTGGCAAGGTTCCAGTCGGTCATCAGCGAGGAGATCAAGTGGCAGCTCATGGAGCATGAAGGGCGCGACTACCCCGACTACCTCATTGCCTGTGTGGGCGGCGGCAGCAACGCGGCGGGTACCATCTACCACTACATAGACGACGAGCGCGTGCGCATTGTATTGGCCGAAGCCGGTGGCATGGGCGTGGATTCGGGCCAGACGGCGGCCTCCATTGCCCGTGGCAAGACAGGCATCCTGCACGGCTCGCGCATCTACGTGTTGCAGAACGAAGACGGACAGATTGAGGAGGCTTACTCCATATCGGCCGGATTGGACTATCCCGGTGTAGGCCCGCTGCATTGCAACATGGCGGCACAGCATCGCTCCACGGTGTTGTCGGTCAACGACGACGAGGCGCTCGAGGCGGCATACGAGCTGACGCGCATGGAGGGCATCATCCCCGCCTTGGAAAGTGCGCACGCGCTGGGCGCGTTGAAGAAGATGCGTTTCCAGCCCAATGACGTGGTGGTGTTGACGCTATCGGGCCGTGGCGACAAGGACATGGAGATCTACTTGAAGCATGCCGGCAGGTTCGCCGCCAAGTGACCCTATAATATAATAAGGTATATATATAATAAGGTATAGGCCTCGTGGCGATGACAGCAGGGTTGAGGCCAATGACAGAAACCGACAGTTATGAAACAGTATAATTACAAGACCGTTTGCCGCACGATATTGGGCGACTTGCACACGCCGGTGGGCATCTATTTAAGGGTGCGGGACCTCTTCCCGCAGAGTGCGCTCATGGAGAGCTCCGATTGCCACGACAGCAGCCAGAGCCGTTCGTTCATAGGGCTATGCCCGATAGCGAGCGTGTCGGTAGCGCATGGCGACGTGCTCTTCCGCCTGCCCGACGACACGTGCCAGACACGTCCCGTCACCGAGGATTACCGTGTGGAAGAGGCGTTTGAAGACTTCCTTGGCCGCTTCCATGTAGAGGGCGAGGGCAGCGACTATTGCGGGGCCTACGGCTACACGTCGTTCAACGCGGTGCGCTACTTCGAGCACATCCCTGTAAAGGACAGCCGTGAGGAGCAGAACGACGCGCCCGACTTGCTCTACATCCTCTACAAATACATCATCGTGTTCAACGACTACAGGAACGAGTTGTTGGTGGTGGAGATGACCGCACCCGGCGAGGAGAGCCGCATGGAGCAGGTACTGCAAGCCATTACCACACGCAGCTACATGGAGTTCGGCTTCCATGCCGTGGGCGAGAAGACATCGACCTTGACGGACGAGCAGCACCGAGCCAACATACGCAAGGGCATTGCCCACTGCTTGCGGGGCGACGTGTTCCAGATTGTCCTCTCGCGCCGCTTCGAGCAACGCTTCACGGGCGATGACTTCAAGCTTTACCGCGCCTTGCGCAGCATCAACCCCTCGCCCTACCTCTTCTACTTCGACTTCGGCGGGTTCCGCATCTTCGGCTCCTCGCCCGAAACGCATTGCCGCATCGAGGGGAAGCGTGCCTACATAGACCCCATTGCGGGTACCACGAAGCGCACGGGCGTGGCCGAGGAGGACGCGAAGAACGCGCTCTACCTGCGCAATGACCCCAAGGAGAACGCCGAGCACGTGATGCTCGTCGACTTGGCACGCAACGACCTGAGCCGCAACTGCCACGACGTGCGGGTGGAGTTCTACAAGGAGATGCAGTATTACAGCCACGTCATTCACTTGGTGAGCCGTGTGAGCGGCGAGATGGACGAGGACGCCAAGCCGATAAAGACCTTCGTGGACACCTTCCCGGCCGGCACGTTGAGCGGTGCGCCCAAGGTGCGTGCCATGCAACTCATCAGCGAGATAGAGCCGCACTGCCGGGGCATATACGGCGGATGCATCGGCTTCATCGGCTTGGACGGCAGTTTGAACCAAGCCATCACCATACGCACCTTCGTGAGCCGCAACGGGGTGTTGTGGTTCCAAGCGGGCGGCGGCATCGTGGCCAAGAGCGACGAGATGTACGAGCTGCAAGAGGTGAACAACAAGCTCGGTGCGCTTGGCAAAGCCATCGAGGTGGCCGAGAAGTTATGACGGATATGGAACAGGAACTATAAAAGGATTGGAACGGACATGATAGCGATTATAGACAACTACGATTCGTTTACCTACAACTTGGCGCACTTGGCCAAGGAACTGGGTGCCAAGGTAGACGTGTTGCGCAACGACCGCTTCGCCATCGGGGAGTTGGAGCGGTATGACAAACTCATTCTTTCGCCCGGTCCGGGCATACCCGAGGAGGCGGGATTGCTTTTAGACGTGATACGTGTCTATGCCGGACGCAAGCCCATACTGGGTGTCTGCTTGGGCGAGCAGGCCATAGGGCAGCACTTCGGCGCACGGCTCGTGAACTTGCGCGACGTGTTTCACGGCGTGCAGACGCCCGTGCGTCTTTTGCCCGAAGGCGACTACATCTTCGAAGGCTTGCCCACAGAGTTTCCCGTAGGACGCTACCACTCGTGGGTGGTCGACACGGAGGATTTTCCTAATGAAGCGCTGGCCATCACCGCCTTGAGCGACGAGGGGCATGTCATGGCGTTGAAGCACCGCAAGTATGACATACACGGCATACAGTTCCACCCCGAGTCGGTCTTGACACCAGAGGGTAAACACATCATGAAGAACTGGCTTGACCACAAAGCATAAACTTTAAAAGACGAGATAATGAAAGAAGTATTGACACGACTCTTCGACCACGAAGAGCTTACCCAAGAGGAGACCAAAGCGTTGCTCCTCGACATTGCGCGGGAACGCTATCCACAAGCACAAGTGGCCGCCCTCTTGGCGGTATTCCAAATGCGCGGCATCACCGTGGACGAACTCCTCGGCTTCCGCGAAGCCCTGCTTGAAACAAGAGTACCTGTTGACTTCGCACCTTATCGTCCCATCGATATCGTGGGTACCGGCGGCGACGGCAAAGGCACGTTCAACATCTCTACTTTAGCCTGCTTCGTAGTGGCGGGCGCAGGCTACAAGGTAGCCAAACACGGCAATTACGGCGCCACTTCGGTGAGCGGGGCGAGCGACGTGATGGAACAACACGGCGTGCGTTTCACCAATAACCAAGACAAATTGCGCCGCAGCATGGAAGCGTGCAACATGGCCTACCTGCACGCACCGCTCTTCAGTCCGGGTATGAAGTCGGTGGCTCCCGTGCGCAAGGCATTGGGCGTGCGCACGGCCTTCAACTTGCTGGGCCCGCTTGTCAATCCCTGCCTGCCCGCCTACCAGTTGCTGGGTGTGGCCTCGCTCGCGCAGATGCGGCTCTACACGAATGTGTTCTACCGTTTGGGCATCGGCTTCGCCGTAGTGACCAGCTTGGACGGTTACGATGAAATCTCCCTGACGGGCGACTTCAAGGTAGCCACCGGACAGTATGAACACATCTTCCAACCAAAAGACTTGGGTCTTGAACGGGTGGCACCCGAAGCGCTCTGCGGCGGCAATACCAAAGAGGAAGCGGCACGCATCTTCGACAGCGTGTTGGCGGGCGAAGCCCTGCCCGAGCAGATAAACTGCGTGCTGGCCAACGCGGCCGTGGCCATCCATGTGATGGAGCCGGAGAAGACGCTCAAGGAGTCGCTTGCCATGGCACGCGAGTCGTTGGAGAGCGGCAAGGCGCTGGCCACGTTCAAGCGGTTCGTGGAGTTGAATTCGTAACAAGCGGTTACTACATCATGAAAGAAATACTTACCGATATTATAGCCCACAAGCGGGTGGAAGTGGCCGCGCAGAAGGCTGTTATCTCACCTTCGCGCTTGCGCGAAGAGGTCTTGGCGTTGCAAGAACGCGAGGCGGCCGAAGGGGTGAAGCGGCACGGCATGCGTGCGGCATTGGAGGCATCGCCCACGGGCATCATCGCCGAGTTCAAGCGCCGTTCCCCCTCCAAAGGGTGGATACACGAAGGAGCCGACGTGGTGAAAGTAACGTCTGCTTACCAACAGGCGGGCGCGTCGGCACTCTCCATCTTGACCGACGAACCGTTCTTCGGCGGCTCGTTGCAAGACTTGCGCGTGGCGCGGCACACGGTCGACATACCCCTTTTGCGCAAGGAGTTCATCATAGACGAGTACCAGCTCTTGCAGGCACGCATCGCCGGGGCCGACGCGGTGTTGCTCATCGCCGCCTGCCTTGGCATAGAGCAGTGCAAGGAGCTGGCAGCCCAAGCACACGCCCTCTCGTTGGAGGTGCTTTTGGAGATGCACGCGCCCCATGAATTGGACTACTTGCCCAAAGAGGGCGTGGAGATGTTGGGCGTGAACAACCGCAACTTGGGCACCTTCGTTACCGACGTGCAGAACTCCTTCCGCATGGCCGAGTTGCTGCGCGAGTTGACCCGCACGCGGTATAAGCAGTGCGAGGGCGCGGCACCGTTGTTAGTATCAGAGAGCGGGCTCTCCCGTCCCGAAACCCTCACGGCGTTGCGCGAGGCGGGCTTCCGAGGCTTCCTCATGGGCGAGGCCTTTATGAAACACGAACAGCCGGGCGAGGCGCTGGCCCAATTCATTGCCCGCATACCACAACCCGGCAAGCCATGAGTCTATTGGTAAAGGTGTGCGGCATGACCGAGGGCGAGAACATCCGCCAAGTGGAGAGCTTGGGGGTGTCGTTGATGGGCTTCATCTTCTATCCACCCTCTGCGCGAGCCGTGCGTGTCATGCCCGCGTATCTGCCTTTGAAGGCCAAACGGGTGGGCGTCTTCGTGAACGAGGCACCCGAACATATCGTGGCATGCATCGCCAAGTACGGGTTAGACTATGTGCAACTGCACGGCAAGGAGACGGTAGACGATGGCCGCCGTTTGCACGAGGAGACAGGCATCAAGCTCATCAAAGCCCTGCCGCTCTCCTCGCCCCGAGAAGCGGCGGGGGCCGAGGTTTACAGTGGTGTCTGCGATTACCTGCTCTTCGACACGCCTACCAAGGCTTACGGCGGTTCGGGCAAGCGGTTCGACTGGAGTCTGTTGGATAGCTACCAAGGCGACACACCCTTCTTGCTGAGTGGCGGCATCGGTCCTGAAAGCGTGGAAGCCATCAAGGCCATTCACCATCCGCGCTTGGCGGGAATAGACTTGAACAGCCGCTTCGAGCTGTCGCCCGGCGTGAAAGACGTGGAGCGGCTGCGCCGTTTCCTCGAGGCGTTACAACCATTACAAGACAATCAAACAACCTGAAACATGAATAGAATAGACCAACTTTTCAAGGAGAGTCCCCACGGGCTGCTCTCCATCTACTTCTGTGCCGGCTGCCCCACCCTTGAGGGTACGGCAAGCGTGATACGCACGCTCGAGAGGAACGGAGTGGCCATGATAGAGATAGGCATCCCCTTCAGCGACCCCATGGCCGACGGTGTGGTGATTCAAGAGGCGGCCACCTGCGCGTTGAAAAACGGCATATCGCTTGCCAAGATATTCGAGCAGCTGCGCCACATCAGGCAAGACGTGCGCATACCGCTCATCTTGATGGGCTACCTCAACCCCATTTACCGGTTCGGCTTCGATCGCTTTTGCAGGGAGTGCCGGGAGTGCGGCATAGACGGCGTGATTATCCCCGACCTGCCTTACCGGGAGTATGAAGCGGAATACAAGGCCACGGCCGAGCGGTATGACATCCGCGTGATTATGCTCATAACGCCCGAGACGAGCGAGGAGCGCATCCGCGAGATAGACGCGCATACAAGCGGCTTTATCTATATGGTATCGTCAGCCGCCCTGACCGGTGCACAGAAAGGATTTAATGACGAGAAGGTGGCCTACTTCAAGCGCATCGAGGCGATGAACCTGCGCAACCCGCACCTGGTGGGTTTCGGCATCAGCAACAAGCAGACGTTCGACGCCGCGTGCAGCCACTCTTCGGGTGCCATCATAGGCAGCGCGTTCGTCACGCTGCTCAACCAGACCAAAGGCGATGCCCAAAGGGCCATCGACCTGTTGAAAGAGAAGATAAGCCAATGATGCCTTTCCTTGGGTCGAATCGAAGCGCTTGAATTCACCGAATCGAAGCGCTTCAATTCCTTTTATCGAAGCGCTTGAATTCACCCTCTCGAATGTGATGATGAGGTCGTATGGAAGCGCTTCCATAGGTCTTATCGAAGCGCTTCCATAGATCCTGTCGAAGCGCTTCCATAGATCCTGCCGAAG
>JAJPYP010000083.1 GCA_021204885.1 Prevotellaceae bacterium | reverse complement strand
CGCCCACTCGATGCGCATGAAAAAGATGTTGTCCACATGGTCCACATACTGGTCCAAGTAGACGATGTTCCCTTTGTTTACCGTAATGAAGTTGGTCACTTGCGCCAATATGCCCGGGCAATCGGGGCAATAAATCAATAATTTCGCCGTTGTATTCATTTGCAGTCCAAATATGGTTTGCCTTTTCCGTGCGCAAAATTACGGAATATTTCCGACAAAACTTCATCTTGCCATTGATTTGACGCTATCGATGCAGAAGATGAAATAGGCACGATGCCTTTCGGCGTTTCTGCCGAAGCGCTTCGACAGGTGTTGTTGAAGCGCTTGAACAGATACTGCCGAAGCGCTTGAACAGAGTGTGCCGAAGCGCTTGAACAGATACTGCCGAAGCGCTTGAACAGAGTTGTCGAAGCGCTTCGACTCGGTGAATTCAAGCGCTTGAACAGGGTGAATGGAAGCGCTTGAATTCAGGGAATCGAAGCGCTTGAATTCAGGGAATCGAAGCGCTTCAATTCATTCACTTGAAGCGCTTCAATTCATTCACTTGAAGCGCTTCAATTCGTTCACTCGAAGCGCTTGAATTCACCCTAACGAATGTGATAATGAGGTTGTATGGAATGAGATGATGAGGTCGTATGGAAGCGCTTCGATAAGATCTACGGAAGCGCTTCGATAAGATCTATGGAAGCGCTTCGATAAGATCTATGGAAGCGCTTCGATAGAAGTTACGGAAGCGCTTCCGTAAACTTAGGGAAGCGCTTCCGTAGAATTAGAGACTCGAGTTTACAGGATCTGCCGATTGCAATGCTTGGAAATGCCGGTTCTCTATCTCGTCGAAGATGGCGAACAGTTCTTGCACGGTCTGGGCACGCAACATGGCGATGCGTGTATCGCGGAAGTGGGGAATGCCTTTGAACAGCGGGGTGGCGGCCAAGTGGCGGCGCACGTGCAATATGCCCCGGCGTTCATCGAGCAGCTGGACGCTGTCCGTGACTTGCCGGCGCAACACGTCCATGCACCAAGCCGGTGTGGGTGCGGGCAGGGCTTCGCCCGTTTGCAGGTAGTGCTTCACCTCCTTGAATATCCAAGGACGACCGAAGGTGGCGCGGCCTATCATCACGGCATCCACACCGTATCGGTCGAAGCACTCGCGGGCACGCTCGGGGGTGGTGATGTCGCCGTTTCCTATAATGGGGATGTGCATCGCGGGGTTGCGTCTCACCTCGCCTATCAGCGTCCAGTCGGCCTCGCCGTTGTACATCTGCGAGCGCGTGCGCCCATGGATGGTCAGGGCGGCAATACCGCAATCTTGCAACCGCTCGGCCAGCTCTACGATGATTGGGTGCTGCGCGTCCCAGCCCAAGCGGGTCTTCACGGTGACGGGGATGTGTACCGCATCGACCACGGCACGGGTAATCTCGAGCATCAACGGCACGTTTTGCAGCATGCCCGCACCGGCTCCTTTGCCGGCCACGCGCTTCACGGGGCAACCGAAGTTCAAGTCGATGATGTCGGGCGCGGCCTGCTCCACGATGCGGGCGGCTTCCACCATGGTGGCCGTATCCTTCCCATAGATTTGGATGGCTACAGGGCGTTCCTCGGGGCTGACGCGCAGCTTCAGCACGGTCTTGTTGACGGAACGCACCAGCGCGTCGGCCGAGACGAACTCGGTGTACACCATATCGGCCCCGAACCGCTTGCACAGCAGTCGGAAAGCCGGGTCGGTCACATCCTCCATGGGTGCGAGCAACACGGGGTACGGGCCAAGGTCTATGGGGCCAATCTGCATATTGTCGCTTATTCGAGGGCAAAAATAGGGAAAAATGGTTATCTTTGCAAAAGTGCCGGGCTTATTCGGCATGTAGGCCTGTCCGCCTTGAAGCAAGAGGTATGTCGAAATTTGAATATATTCGAGGGAAAGCACTTCGGAGACCGTTAGGCCGACCAAGCCTCCCCTATTAGGGGAGGTTTGGAGGGGTGGTAAGCAATATTAGGCGGCACCGCCGTTACACTAAATAGATTACTATGACTGATTTCGAGATTATGGCTCCGGTGGGCTCGCGCGAATCGTTGGCCGCGGCCATCCAAGCGGGTGCCGACTCCGTCTACTTCGGGGTGGGCAACCTGAACATGCGTGCCCGTTCGGCCTCACCCTTTACGGTGGACGACTTGCAAGAGATAGCCCGCACGTGCCGGGAGCATGGCATGAAGAGCTACCTCACGGTGAACACCATTGTCTATGACAGCGACATGCCGTTGATGCATGCTATCCTTGACGCGGCCAAGGCGGCGGGCATCTCGGCCATCATCGCCGCCGATGTATCGGTGATGAGCTACGCGCGGCAGGTAGGGATGGAAGTGCATCTATCTACCCAGCTGAACATCTCCAATGTGGAGGCGCTGCGCTTTTACGCCCGCTTTGCCGATGTGGTGGTATTGGCGCGTGAATTGGACTTGGAACAGGTGAAGGAGATACACCGGCACATCGTGCAAGAGCCCATCTTGGGGCCAAGCGGACAGCCGGTGCGGGTGGAGATGTTCTGCCACGGGGCCCTCTGCATGGCGGTATCGGGCAAGTGCTACCTTTCGTTGCATGAGATGGGCTACTCGGCCAACCGTGGTTCGTGCATGCAGATTTGCCGGCGTGGCTACACCGTGCGCGACAAGGAGACGGGCGACGAATTGGAGGTGGACAACCAGTACATCATGTCGCCCAAGGATTTGAAGACCATCCACTTCATAGACAAGATGGTGGAGGCGGGCGTGCGCGTCTTCAAGATAGAGGGACGTGCCCGTGGGGCCGACTACGTGCGCACGGTGGTGAGCTGCTACAAGGAGGCGCTCACCGCTTGCAGCGAAGGTACATACAGCGAGGAAAAGGTGGCCGCTTGGGACGAACGGTTAGGGAGCGTGTTCAACCGTGGCTTTTGGGACGGTTACTACTTGGGGAGGCGGCTGGGCGAATGGAGCAAGCGCTACGGCTCGGCGGCCACCAAGCGGAAGATCTACGTGGGCAAGGGCGTGCGCTACTTCTCGCACATCGGCGTGGCCGAGTTCTTGGTAGAGGCGGCCGAGATCCACGTGGGCGACGAGTTGCTTGTCATCGGCCCCACCACCGGTGCCGAGTACATGACGTTGGAGGAGGCGCGTGTGGAGTTAGTACCGGTCGAGACGGTGCACAAAGGGGAGCGTTTCTCTATGAAATCGGTGAAGATACGCCCCAGCGACAAACTCTACAAGCTCGTCACCAACGAGGAGTTGCTCAGGTTTAAAGGCTTGGACACGCCAATTCAAAAAGAAGGAGAAGGACAATGAAGTATGTTTATGAATTAGAGATGAAGGTGCGCGACTACGAATGCGACCTGCAAGGCATCGTGAACAATGCCAACTACCAACACTACTTGGAACACACACGCCACGAGTTCCTGCTCTCTACGGGTGCCAGCTTCGCCAAGCTGCACGAGGCAGGGGTGGACCCGGTGGTGGCGCGTATCAGCATGGCTTTCAAGACACCCTTGAAGAGCGGCGACTGTTTCGTGAGCCGGTTGGCCTTGAAGAAGGAGGGCATCAAGTATGTGTTTTACCAAGACCTCTACCGCAAGAGCGACGACAAGATGGTGGTGAAGTCGGTGGTGGAGACGGTGTGTGTGGTAAACGGGCGTTTGAGCGACAGCGAGCTGTTCGACGCCTTGTTCAAAGAGTATATGGAGCGGTGATGGAGATGAACGAACCCCTTTGCAGCGTCGCCTTGACGCTTTGCCCCGACATCAACCCCATCGTGGCCAAACAGTTGGTGGAGCGCATGGGCAGTGCCGTCGACGTGTTCCGCCGACGCGGGGAATTGGCTGAACTGATACCTGATATAAGCAAGCGGGTAGTGGATGCGCTCGGCGCGACAGACATCTTCGCGCGTGCCCAGGCGGAGCTGGCCTTTGCGGAAAAGAACCGCATCGCTTGCCTTACGCTGCACGATGCCGCTTACCCCGCACGTATGCGCGAATGCGAGGATGCCCCCTTGGCACTCTTCTATAAAGGAGAGGCCGACTTGAACGTGAAGCACATCCTCGCCGTGGTGGGCACGCGCCGCGCCTCAGAGTATGGCAAGCGGTTCTGTAGCGACTTCCTGCGCGAGCTGGCCGTATTAGTACCCGATGTAATGGTGATAAGCGGCTTGGCCTACGGCATCGACATTCATGCCCATCGCGCCGCCTTGGCTGCCGGCTTGCCCACGGTGGCGGTGTTGGCGCACGGATTGGACCGCATCTATCCTCCGGCCCACCGCAGGACGGCGGTGGAGATGCTCTCGCATGGCGGTCTCATTACGGAGTTCCATAGCGGCACTTCGCCGTTGCGGCACCATTTCGTCAGCCGCAACCGCATCATAGCGGGCATGGCCGATGCTACGGTGGTGGTGGAGTCGGCTGCCAAGGGTGGCTCGCTTATCACGGCCGAGCTGGCCATGGGGTATCACCGCGACTGCTTCGCCGTGCCGGGCCGCGTCACCGACGGCGCTTCCGTGGGATGCAACCAGTTGCTGCGCGACAACAAGGCGGGGCTTATCCAGCATGCCGAGGACTTCGCCAAGGCCATGGGATGGTTCGTGGGCGATGCATCCGCAGCCGGGAAAGCCGCCCCGCGACTGCCTTTCGTGGAGCTCTCGGAGGAGGAGGAGCGTGTGGTGCGAATCCTTTCCCGTTACGACAGCCTGCAAATCAACGCCTTGACGGTGGAGAGCGACATTCCCGTACACCGCTTGAGCGCCTTGCTTTTCGAGTTGGAGATGAAAGGCATGGTCAAGGCGCTGGTGGGCGGGGCGTATCGCGTGATAAAGTAAGGGGTGACTACTTCAACTTGTAGACCTCGGTGCCGGCCAGCAGGAAGCACCCTATGCCGAAGTCCTCGAAATCGGGCACGGTGTCGTAAGTGACGGGCTGGCCGTCTTTGGGTTCCTTACCGGTTCCTTGCACGTAACCCAACATGCCGTCTTCATGCACCGCGTCGGCTACCATGGCGTTCCATGCTTTCACGAGCACGGGCAAGTACTCGTCTCTGTCAAGCAATCCCCGGCGCACGCCCCAAGCCATGCCATAGACGAACAGGGCCGTGCCGGTAGTCTCCTTGCCGCCGAAGTGTGTCTCGTCATGCAGGCTTACGTTCCAGAAGCCGTCGCTTCGCTGGCACGCCTTCAATGCCTCGCTCATGGCAAGGAAATCGTCGATGTAACCGTCACGGTGCGGCTCATCGGCGGGGATCTCGTCCAATACACGCGCCAAGGCGGCGTAAACCCATCCGTTGCCACGGCTCCAATAGCAGTTCCGGCCGTTGGGCTCACGGTAGGGAGGGACGAAATCGCGGTCTCTCCACCAAAGATGCTCCGTGGTGTTGTACAGGCCGTTCATGCCATGGCGGTTGCGGGTATAGGCATACATGTCCCACATCTTATCGAAGTATTTCCTCTCTCCGGTTGTCACGCCTAATTTGGCCAATACGGGCATGCCCATCTGGAGGGCATCGACCCACCACCAGTCGTCTGCCTCAGGCGTGCTTACCAACATGTCCATGTTCGCTATGACGTTTTGTATCATGCGAGGCTCGTGCGCGAGGCGGTACATGTCGATGTAAAGCTGGCTGCAACAGTAATCGTCGGCGTTGCGCGTGCCCATTCCACGTCGCGGTGCCCAACGGTGGGCTTCTCCCCAATCGTACATGTATTGATAATATGCTTCTTGCGGATGGATGTCGTATAGCGCCATCAGCCCTTCATAATAGACAGCCCGTGTCCACAAGTTGCTGGAACGTGTGATGCCCTTTACAACTGTCGGCGTGGCGGGGTCGGGCCATTTCCGCATGAAATAACCGTTTACTTTCACGAGGGTTTCTAACGTCTGACTTCGGTCGGGCAACGCCTGTGCACCCGCCTGTCCCCATCCCATGGCCAAGAGAAGGACCATGACAATCATGCTTTTTCCCATCATGCGATTGCTTGATTGACGTGACGAATATAATATGGAAATGCGTCTTTACGGTAATAATGATTGGGGATGTGTCAAAAGCACTTCGGAGGCCTTTAGGCCGACCAAGCCTCCCCTATGAGGGGAGGTTTGGAGGGGTGGTTAAACAAGGTCCCCGAAGGAGGTGTGTCTTTTGACACACCTCCATCAAGGTTAATACAGCCCTATATATAATAGGTATAACCGGCATGCGGCCGGCCGGCTCAGTCTTTCAGCTTCGCGATGATGAAGTCGCGGTTCAAGCGGGCGA
>JAJPYP010000224.1 GCA_021204885.1 Prevotellaceae bacterium | reverse complement strand
CTTTATAACCCCCCTCTATTTTTGCGGGCGCGTTCTATAAAGTTATACATACGGGCTTCACCATCTCACACATGGAATAAACACGCTTTAAATGCGTCAGTACTTTTTACCTTGCTACGGGAGTGTGTGGTCAATGGGTTCGGGCGGCGTGTGCTTTCGTTGTTAAGAATACGCTTACACTCGTTTATCGTGACCAAGCCATGCTCGTAGGTGCGCCGATAGACGAAATGCGCCATTTCATCGACTTTATTATCGGGCGCGTAAGCGTCGGTGAATGCCTGCATCATGTAATCTGTCGCATATTTTTCATTTACAGCAGCGGCGCCAGCAGCCGCACCAAGCTTTCGGCGGCCTTGCGGTAGAAGGGGCGCTTTACCCAGTTCTTCAGGAAGAGCTGGCGGCTGTCGCGCTGGTCGGCAAGGAAGATGTCGTGCATCTGCAAGGCCGTGGCCTTGTCGTAGAGGAAGGCGTTCACCTCGAAGTTGTGCTCGAAGCTGCGGAAGTCCACATTGGTGGAGCCTACGGTGGAGAGCAGGTCGTCGGAGACCATGAGCTTGGAGTGGATGAAACCTTTATGGTAGAGATACACCTTGACGCCGGCACGCAGCAGGTCGGCCAAGTAGGAGCAGGAACCAAGGTGCACCAAGGGGCTGTCGGAGCGCTCGGGCAGCATTAGGCGGATGTCCACGCCGGCCAAGGCTGCCGTCTGCATGGCTTCGGCCACGGCTTCGGTGGGCAGGAAATAGGGGGTCTGCATGTAGAAGTACTTGCGTGCCGAGGCGATGGCTTTGACAAGGCCTTGCATGATCTCTTTCCATGGGCCTATGGGGTTGCCGGTGACTATCTGCGCGAGGATATCGCCGTGGTCGTCGGTCTTGGGGAAGTAGGCCGAGGAGGTGATGAGCGTCTGGTCCACGAAGTACCAGTCGAGCAGGAAGGCGGTCTGCAAGCCGTGTACCGCCCTTCCTTCGAGCAGTATGTGGGTGTCGCGCCACACGCCCCACGGCACGCCGCGCACGTAGCGCAGGGCCAAGTTCATGCCGCCCACGAAGCCCACACGGCCGTCGATGACCACGATCTTACGGTGGTTGCGGTAGTTCACCTTGCTGGTGAAGAGGGGGAAGCGCACCTTCAGGAAGGCGCGTACCTCCACGCCCGCCTCGCGCATGGTCTCGAAGAAGCGGCGGGGTACATGCCAGCAGCCCACGTCGTCGTAGATGACGCGCACCTCCACGCCTGCTTTGGCCCGCTCTATGAGCACGTCGCGCACGAGGCGGCCTATGGGGTCGTCGGCGAAGATGTACGACTCCAAGTGGATGTGGTGCTTGGCTTGTTGTAGCCGGGCTATGAGCGAGGGCAGCATGGTGTAGCCCGATGTGTAGGTGTCCAAGCGGTTGCCGTCGAAGGGCAGAGCCCGGCCGGTGCTGTGGAAGAAGTGGATAAGGGGACGGTAGGCTTCGGGCAGGGGGCAAGTCTCTTGGTCCTTGTACTCTTCTACGGGGCGCTTCAACAGGCGGTCGTAGCCTTTCTTGGAGATGATGCGCTCGTGGCGGCGACTGCGTCCGAAGAAGAAATAGAGCAGCAGGCCGATGATGGGCAGGAAGGTGAGCACCAGTACCCATGCCATGGTCTTGACGGGGTGGCGGTTGTCGAGGATGACCACCACGATGGTGCCGATGACGACGGCGGCGTAGAGTATCTCGAACGTGCCGATGGCTATCTGCCCTATGAGGATGTTCCACTCGGTCATGGCTTGGGGGGCTTGGGGGTGAGCCGGGCACCACGTAACCGCAGGCTGTTGGTGACCACACTGACGCTGCTCAAGGCCATGGCCGCTCCGGCTATCATGGGGTTGAGCTGGAAGCCGTATAGGGGATAGAGCACGCCGGCGGCGATGGGAACGGCCACGATGTTGTAGATGAATGCCCAGAAGAGGTTCTGGCGGATGGTGCGCACCGTAAGGCGCGACAGGCGCAAGGCCTGGGGTATCTTGGAGAGGTCGGAGGAGATGATGGTCATGGGTGCGGCCTCTATGGCGATGTCGCTGCCGCTGCCCATGGCGATGCCAAGGTGGGCCTGGGCCAAGGCGGCCGAGTCGTTGATGCCGTCGCCTGCCATGGCCACATGCTTGCCTTGCCCTTGCAGCTCCTTGATGAAGGCGGCTTTCTCTGCGGGCAGCACGCCGGCGCGGTAATGGGTGATGCCGGCTTGGCGGGCCACAGAGCGGGCGGTGGCTTCGTTGTCGCCCGTGAGCAGGTAGACTTCGATGCCTTCCTTGCGCAAGGTGGATACGGCTTGTAGGGAGGTGGCTTTAAGACGGTCGGCCACGGCGGCGATGGCAAGGGCTTGGCGCTTGTCGGCGAACCAGATGACGGTCTGCGCCGCTTCGGCCCACTCGTGGGCCTCTTGCTGGAGCGGTGGGGGCAAGTGCACGCCGTTCTCTTCCAAGAGCTTGCGGTTGCCCACGTAGTAACGCTGGCCTTGCACGTCGCCATAAAGGCCCCTGCCTGTGATGTGGGCGAATGCGCCCACCTCGACGAGCGGGGCCTCTTGCAGGCGGGTGGCTACGGCCTGGGCCAAGGGGTGCTCGGAGCGGCTCTCCAAGCTGTGCAGGATGCTTTCCAACGGGCGGCCATCTTCCTTGGCCTTAACGGCTTGTTTGTTCCAGCGCAGCTGGGTAACCACAGGATGGCCTTCGGTGAGGGTGCCGGTCTTGTCCATGACGATGGTGTCTATCTTGCGGGCGGTCTCCAAGCTTTCGGCGTCTTTGATGAGGATACCTGCCGTGGCTCCCTTGCCGATGCCCACCATGATGGCGGTGGGTGTGGCAAGCCCCAAGGCGCAGGGGCAGGCCACGATGAGCACGGTGACCAACGCCAAGAGGCCGCGCACGGTGCCGTCGGCAGGGTCGAGTACAATCCAAAGTACAAGCGAGAGCAGGGCGATGCCCATGATGACGGGCACGAACACGGCGGCTACCTTGTTGACCAATTGCTGCACGGGTGCCTTGCTGCCTTGCGCCTCTTGCACGGCGCGGATAATCTTGGCCAGCAGGGTGTCGTCGCCGGTCTTGTCGGCACGGAAAGAGAAGCTGCCCTTTTGGTTGATGGTGCCGGCATAGACTTGGGCGCCCGCCTCTTTGGCTTGCGGTATGGGCTCGCCGCTGAGCATGCTCTCGTCTACATACGAGCTGCCTTGGACAACGGTGCCGTCTACGGCGATGCGCTCGCCCGGCTTGACGAGCAGCGTGTCGCCGGGGCGTATCTGCCCGATGGGTATCTCCCGCGTCTGCCTGCCTGCCTGCAAGAGGAGGGTGACCGTTTTGGGTTGCAGGCCCATGAGCTGCTTGACGGCTTGCGAGGTGCGTCCCTTGGCTCGCTCTTCGAGCAATCGGCCCAATAATATAAAGGTGATGATGACGCTGGCGGCCTCGAAGTAGACGTGGGGATAGATGCCGCGCGAGAGCCAGAAGCCGGGGAAGAGGAGGTTGAAGAGGCTGAAGAGGTAGGCGATGCCGGTGCTGCCGGCCACCAAGGTGTCCATGTTGGCGGTGCCGTGCCTGAGTTGCTGCCAAGCGCCGATGAAGAAGCCGCGTCCTAACCAGAACACCACGGGGGTGGCGAGCAGCCAGCATACGTAGTCGCCCCAAGGCAGGTGGTGCAGGAACATGCTGATGATGAAGACGGGCAGGGTGAGTATCACCGCCCACGTGGTGCGGAACTGCAAGGTGCGGTAGCGTCGCTCGTGCTCGGCATCGGCTTGCTCGGCGGCTTTCTCCTCTTCGGCTTCCACGATGAGTCCGTAGCCGGCCTCTTCCACGGCATGCCGCAAGGCTTCGGCAGAGGTGAGGGCGGGGTCGTAGGTCACCGTGGCCATGGCGGTGGCGTAGTTCACGGCGGCTTCGACCACACCGGGCTGCTTGTGGAGTGTCTTGTCCACGCGCACGGCGCAGGCGGCGCATCCCAATCCGGTGACGGGAAAACGCTTCTGTACGGTTCTTGGGGCTTTCATGGTGTGGACGGCATTACTGTCTTGCAAAAATAGTCTTTTTTTATGGTGTATCAAGAGATACAAGTCTATTTTAACTCTGACATCAGGAATTGTTCCAGACTTGTTTTATCCGGCAGGTGAAGCATATATGTCGATACAAACAGCTGATTGCTCATTCCTGCTATGGCGTATTCAACCATTTTCTTTCCTTTCTTGGTACATAGCAATATGCCTACCGGAGGATTGTCCCCATCATGCATCTCGTTCTCTTTATAATAAGAGACGTAGGCGTTTAACTGCCCCAGATATTCGTGTCTGAACGCATCGTTTTTCAACTCGCAGATGACATTACAATGCAGGATCCTATTATAGAAGACCAAGTCGGCAAAATAGTATTCATCGTCGATTATAATGCGTTTTTGTCGGGCTTCAAAGCAGAATCCCTTTCCCAATTCCAACAGGAACTCTTCTAAATGAACGATTAGAGAGTCTTCTAAATCCTTTTCGGAATATGCCTCTTTTGCGTCAAGGCCGAGAAATTCGAAAGTAAAAGGCTGACGAATATCCATTAACGTCGATTCTGAACGCTTCTCTACATTATCAAGGAGAAGTCGCGGATTCTGACTGACGCCGCTGCGGAAATATAGATTGGTGGAAATCTGCCGGCGCAGTTCTCTGACTGACCAACATCCTTTTATACATTCCGTTTCATAGAAGAAGCGGGCCATCGGGTCGCTTTCCGTCATCATCTCTCTAATGTGGGAGAACGACAAACTGCCGATAAGTTTTTGCGGCGGTGTCATGAATTGGTGCGACAACGTCGCACTTCTTTCAGATTGGTGCGACAGTGTCGCACTTTTTACAGATGGGAAGAGCTCACGTATCTGAGGATACGTCAGATAAAAGGTTCGGGAAATCTTGAAAAGTGTTTCATTGAGTCCGCGACAATGTATTTCCTCTTCAAGTCTTTTGAGCAGTCGTTCCCCATATTCAGCGCGGTCTCTTCCATTTTGTTCGTATTCTACAATATAATACCCCACTAACCAATTTCTCAATGTGAACAATTGGTTTATAGACTTGAATGCGACGGTTTGCGTGTATACGTGCGTTTGGGATATATAATGGGACAAGTCATCGAAAGACGGGGTCCGGTCATCTTCCCAATGCTCTTTCATTTCAGTCAGCACAGACAATGTCTGCATGTTCTCTTCAGATACCATATATTATGTCCTCTAATCCGACAAAGATAGCGATCTTTTGTGAAATCTTCACTAATGTAGGATATATATTAAGGCTTCGGAGGCCTTCAGGCCGACCAAGCCTCCCCTATGAGGGGAGGTTTGGAGGGGTGGTGAGGAGTAGTTTTCCCTTAATGTGTCAAGGATACATTAAGGGGAGCATTGCCTCGCGGTAATGCTCCCCTTGTAAACTTAAAACAACCAACAAAAGAAATAGTGTCCGGGGCGTGTCGAGTCTTGAATACATTCAGGGGATGGACACGTCGTTCCCCGGTTACTTATTTATCTGACAAATAGCAATTCGCGGTATTTGGGCAGCGTCCACATCTGGTCGTCGACGATGAGCTCGAGCTTGTCGATGTGGTAACGTATCTGCTCCATCATGGGCACGATGTTGTCGTGGTATGCGATGGCCTTCTGGCGCAGGCACTCTATCTTGTTGGCCACCTTGCGGGCCTCGATCATGGCATCTACATGCTCCTTGATGAAGGCGGTGCGGTCGGCGATCTCCTCGATGAGCTCCACATTCTTGGCCGTGAGCTTGGCGGCTTTCTCGGCGGGGAAGAGGTCGCGCATCTTGTACACGTTGTCTATCAACCCGGTTTGGTATTGCGTGGCGATGGGGATGATGTGGTTGAGCACCAAGTCGCCCAAGACGCGGGCCTCGATTTGTATCTTCTTGGTGTAGGTTTCCCACTTCACCTCGTTGCGGGCTTCGAGCTCTTTCTTGTTGAGCACGCCGACGGACTCGAACATCTCGATGGTCTCGGGCTTCAAGTAGTTGTCGAAGATGATGGGCACGCTCGTCT
Source organism: Prevotellaceae bacterium (assembly GCA_021204885.1). The sequence continues at coordinate 261 of JAJPYP010000224.1, read as the reverse complement.
CGCAATCCAAGCCACGACGACGGGCCTCTTCTTTCCACTCGTCGCTGTAGCCGTTGCCGTCGAAGTGGATGGGCTTGCATATCTTGATGTACTTGCGCACCACCTCCAGAATAGCCGACAGCTTGGGCTCGCCCTTCTCGATGAGCGCGTCCACATCTTTCTTGAAGGCGGTGAGCTGCTGGGCCAAGGCGCTGTTCAAGGCTATCATGGCGCAGGCGCAGTTGGCCTCCGAGCCCACGGCACGGATCTCGAAGATGGATC
>JAJPYP010000047.1:2649-6314 GCA_021204885.1 Prevotellaceae bacterium | reverse complement strand
CTTTCATATTCCAATGTATCGTTACAATATTACACGTTAATTGTTTGCAAAGGTACTTCTTATTCTTCAGTTTCCCGCTTATCGGGCAGCAATTTTTCCACTTCGCCGTCGGCTTTCGTCAGCTTGGCCTCGCAGGCGGCGATCAGTTCGTCGGCTTCCTTTATCTTGGCGGGCAACAGGTCGATGTCTACCGTGTTGTCGGCAATCTGCCCCACGATGGTCTCGATGCGTTCCAACATCTCGGCATAGCTTGCTTCTTTCTTCTTGGTGGCCATGGTCAGTCTATTTAATGGATTTTACAGTCGATGTTATCTCGCCCTTGTAGAAGCGGGTCACTATCAGGTCGCCCTCCTGCAAGGCGGCGGCCTCTCTTATCGCCTTTCCCCCTTTCATGGTGAGGCTGTAACCGCGTGCCAACTGTTTCTCGGGCGAGAGGTCCACAAGGCGTTGCCGCAGCAATGCCAGTCCATGCCGCTGCCGTTCTATGGTAGAGGCCGATGCCCCTGCAAGCTCCTTGCGCAGCCCCGCAAGGCGCACGCGGGCCGTGGCGATGCGGCCGGGAGCCGATGCGCACAAGCGGTATCGGCACGTCTGCAACCGCTGTCGCTCCCGTTGCAAGAGCAAGCGCACGGCCTCCTGCAAGCGGGCGACCAACTGTTCCAACCGCCGGGCGCTCTCCTCCATGCAGGCAATGAGGAACTCAGCCGCGGCGGTGGGCGTCTTCACGCGGGTGTGCGCCACCAAGTCGAGCAAGGTGTCGTCGCGCTCGTGGCCGATGCCGGTAATGACAGGCAACGGGAACTGTGCGCAAGCCGCCGCGAGCAGGTAGGTGTCGAAGCCCGACAGGTCGGCGACCGCCCCGCCCCCACGAATGATGACCACCACGTCGAAGGCATCCTGCCGCGCGTTGATGGCGTCCAAGGCCGACAGTATGGAACGCTCCGTCTGCTCCCCTTGCATCAAGGCAGGGAACAGCTCCACGTGGAAGGCGAAGCCCCGCGCGTTGTGCCGCAACTGGTCGCGGAAGTCGCCGTAACCGGCGGCGGTGGGCGAAGAGACCACCGCCACACGCCTTGGCAGACAGGGCATGGGCAGCTCCTTGTTCAGCGTCAAGACCCCTTCGGCTTCCAATTGTGCGAGTATCTCCTTGCGGCGGCGGGCCAAGTCGCCCAAGGTGTAGGTAGGGTCGATGTCGTGTACCGTCAAGCTGAACCCGTAGAGCTCGTGGAAGTGCACCGACACTTGCACCAACACCTTGATGCCCGCCGTGAAAGCCTGTCCCGTCTCGGCCTCGAAGTAAGGTTTGAGCAGCGTGAACACGTTCGCCCAGATGTTTCCCTTGGCACGCGCCACAAGGCCGCTGCCGTGCGGGTCTTTCTCGACGAACTCCACATAGCAATGCCCCGAACGGTTCAGGCGCACCTCGCCCAACTCGGCCCGCACCCAACAGGTATCGGGCAAGGCCTCCTCCAAGTGGCGGCGCACCAAGTTGTTCAGTTCATAAAGCGACAACGCTTCCATACGCTTTCAAGGGCAAAATAGTATCGGTTCAGTGGACAAAAGTACAATAAATGAGGAAATTTTTGATGGAAATAGTGTTAAGTTTACCAAGCATGACCGTCTGTTTAGAGAAAAAGCGTTACTTTTGCTACGGATAAGATAAAACAGTGAGAAGAAATGATATCCGCAAGCCAAGCCATTCCAACAAAAGAGACCCCCACAGTGCCTGAGCCCACCTTGCGCCGGTTGCCTTGGTATCTCTCCAACGTCAAGTTGCTCAAGAAGCAAGGAGAGCGTTTCGTATCCTCCACGCAAATAGCCAGGAAGATCAATATAGACGCTTCCCAAATAGCCAAAGACCTGTCTTACGTGCGCATCTCTGGGCGCACGCGCGTGGGCTATGAAGTAGACGCGCTCATCACCGCTTTGGAAGATTTCTTGGGTTTCACCGGCCGGCACACCGCCTTTCTTTTCGGCGTGGGCAGCTTGGGCGGTGCTTTGCTGGGCGACTCCGGATTGAGTCATTTCGGACTGAAAATCGTGGCCGCGTTCGACATCGACCCCAAGTTGGTGGGCACCGAGAAGAACGGCATCCCCATCTATCACTCCGATGAGTTCCCCTGCATGATGCGCCGGTACAACGTGCATATAGGCGTGCTCACGGTACCCATCGAGATAGCCCAACAAATCACCGACACCATGGTGGCGGGCGGCATCAAGGCCGTATGGAACTTCACCCCCTTCCGCATCCGCGTGCCCGAACACATCGTGGTGCAGAACACCTCCATCTATGCCCACTTGGCCGTCATGTTCAACCGGTTGAACCTTAACGGCAGCAAGTAATGAAGATCATGGCCGTGGGCATGAACTATGCCCTTCACAACAAGGAGATGGGACACGAGCGCCTGAACGCCCGGCCGGTTATCTTCTTGAAGCCCGATTCCGCCATACTTGACCGTGGCAAGCCCTTCTTCTTGCCCGACTTCTCCACCGACTTGCAGTATGAGGCCGAAGTGGTGGTGCGCATCTGCCGCTTGGGCAAGTGCATCGCCCCGCGTTTCGCCCGGCGTTACTACGATGCCGTCACCGTGGGCATCGACTTCACCGCACGCGACCTGCAACGGCAGTTCCAAAAGGAGGGCAAGCCGTGGGAACTGAGCAAGGGCTTCGACGGCTCGGCCACGGTAGGGACTTTCATTCCGATTGAAGAGGCAGGCGGCAACGTGCAGGATCTCCATTTCCATTTGGACATCGACGGAAAGTGCGTGCAAAGCGGCCACACGGCCGACATGCTCTTCACGGTCGATGAAATCATCACCTACGTGAGCCGCTTCATGACCATCAAGACGGGCGACCTGCTCTTCACCGGCACGCCTGCGGGCGTGGGCCCCGTAGCCATCGGGCAGCGGTTGGAAGGCTATATCGGGGAGAAGAAGCTGCTCGATTTTCATATAAGGTAAACCGCGATGACAGCAGGGGCATTGTCAGGAATAAGGCAAGCATAGCAATGGCGAAAACGGCTCTTTCCATCACCATTTAATAGAGATAAGAATGAAGATACGTGTAGGATTCGGATATGACGTGCACCAGCTCGTAGAGGGGCGTGAGCTCTGGTTGGGCGGCGTTCTTTTGGCGCACGAAAAGGGGTTGGCAGGCCACTCGGATGCCGACGTGTTGCTCCATGCCATCTGCGACGCGCTGCTTGGCGCGGCCGGTTTGCGCGACATCGGGTACCACTTCCCCGACACCGACGATGCCTACGCGGGCATCGACAGCAAGCTTCTCTTGCAGAAGACCGTCGCGTTAGTCAAGGAGAAAGGCTACAGTGTGGGCAACATCGACGCCACCGTCTGTGCCGAGCGCCCCAAGCTGAACCCGCACATCACCGACATGCGACGGGTCATCGCCTCCCTGCTCGGCATGGACCCGGACGATGTGTCCATCAAAGCCACCACCACCGAGAAGTTGGGCTTCACCGGACGGGAAGAGGGCATCTCCGCCTACGCAGTGGTGCTGATTGCACGTGAGTGAAGGGATTACCATCAACTCCCCATTTATCGTTTCTACGGAAGCGCTTCCGTACAGTCTATCGAAGCGCTTCCGTAGGTTCTATGGAAGCGCTTCGATAACCTGAATGGAAGCGCTTCGACAGGGTCTGTTCAAGC
>JAJPYP010000047.1:0-2549 GCA_021204885.1 Prevotellaceae bacterium | reverse complement strand
GCTTCGGCAGGTCTGTTCAAGCGCTTCGGCAGGTCTGTTCAAGCGCTTCGGCAGGTCTGTTCAAGCGCTTCGGCAGGGTCTGTTCAAGCGCTTCGGCAGCATCTGTTCAAGCGCTTCGGCAGGTCTGTTCAAGCGCTTCGACAGATTGTATGGATAGTATTCCGTAAATCTGAGAACTCGAGTTTGTAGCCGTAAAGAATCGTATTCGTAAGAACGCGGGAACGTAAAAAGCCGGGGCGGCGTCGCGCAAGCGACACCGCCCCGGCCCTTATGGATAAGCCTTGCACGTGCGGCCGATGCCACACGCGGGATGCGTTTCTTTATTTACCCTTCTCGGCTTCGGCCACCACCGCCACGTCTTTCTTCTTCATGAAGAGGTAGGCGATGGGCGAGGCGATGAACAGCGACGACATGGTACCGATAATCACACCCAAGATCATGGCGAAGGCGAAGCTGCGGATGGAGTCACCGCCAAGGATGAAGATACACAGCAACACGATCAACGTACTTACCGAGGTGTTGATGGTACGCGCCAACGTGGTGTTGAGCGACTCGTTGAACAGCTGCATGCGCTGACGCTTGGGATACAGGTGGAAGAACTCGCGCACACGGTCGAAGATGACCACCTTATCGTTGATGGAATAACCGATGGCGGTAAGGATGGCACCGATGAACGTCTGGTCAATCTCCAAGGAGAAGGGTAGCACGCCCCAGAAGATGGAGTACATACCCAAGATGATGACGGTATCGCACGCCAACGCGACTACCGAGCCGATGGAGTAGGCGATGTTGCGGAACCTGAGCAGGATGTACAGGCCGATGGCTATCAACGCCAATACTACCGACCAGATGGCCGAAATGGTGATGTCCTTGGCAATGCTCGGGCCCACCTTCTGCGAGCTGACGATGCTGCCGCCCGTGTGGTTCTCGCGGTCGATGAATACGTCAAGAGAGATGTTCTGCGTGAGCAGCGGTTTCAAGGTCTCGTAGAGGGTCTCTTCAATCTCGGAATCGATGGTCTCGCTGTCTTCGTCGATGCGGTAGTTGGTGCTGATGCGCACCGTCTTGCCGTCGGTACCGATGGCTATGACGTTCACGTTCACGTCGTCGCCAAACTTGCCTGCGATGAGCGAGCGCACCTGCTCGGGCTCTACCGCCTGCTCGAACTGTACCTTGTAGTTACGTCCGCCGGTGAAGTCGATGCTCTGGCTCAGGCCGCGGAATACAAGGAAGCATATACAGATAACCACCACAACGCCGCCGATGGTCATCCAGCGCTTCGAACGGCCCATGAAGTCGAAGTGCATGCCGGTCATGAGGTTCTTGGAGATGCGCGTGTGGAACGTCATGCCCAAGAGCTTGTCCTTGTTCAAGAAGTGCTCGTAGAAGAGACGGGTTATGAATACGGCGGTGAAGAAGGATATCAAGATACCTATAATCAACGTCGTGGCGAAACCGCGGATGGGACCGGTACCGAAGTTGAACAGGATGATACCGGTGATGATGGAGGTCAAGTTGGAGTCGAAGATGGCCGAGAAGGCGTTGGAATAACCGTCGGCCAAGGCCTTCTTCACACCCTTGCCGGCGCGAAGCTCCTCCTTGGTGCGTTCATATATCAACACGTTGGCGTCGACCGCCATACCAAGCGAGAGCACCATACCGGCGATACCCGACATGGTCAAGGCGGCTTGGAACGAGGAGAGGATACCCAGCGTGAAGAAGAGGTTCAGTATCAAGGCGCAGTTGGCCACCATGCCCGGCACGAAGCCATACATGCAGCACATGTAGATCATCAGGATGATGAGCGCCACGATGAAGGAGACGACGCCGGCATTGATGGAGGCCTGTCCTAACGAGGGGCCTACGATATCCTCTTGCACGATGCGTGCGGGAGCGGGCATCTTGCCCGACTTCAACACGTTGGCCAAGTCCTTGGCCTCATCGGGGGTGAAGTGTCCGGTGATTTGCGAGTTGCCGCCCGTAATCTCGCTGTTCACGTTCGGGGCGGAGTAAACGTAACCGTCGAGCACGATGGCGATGCACTTGTTGATGTTCTGCTTGGTGAGCTGTGCCCAGCGGCGGGCACCGTCGGTATTCATGGACATGCTCACGGCAGGACGGCCGTACTGGTCGTACTCATCCTTGGCGTCGACCACCACGTCACCTTCCAACGGGGCCTTGCCGTTGCGCTCGGTCACGCGGATGGCGTAGAGCTCGAAGGTTTGCTGTTTGGGGTCATATTGGGTGGGAGCCACGCCCCATTTCAGGCGCAGGTCCTTGGGCAGCACGGCCTGTATCTCGGGCATGGCCACGTAGCGGTTGATGTCGGCGGTGTCCTTGTAGTTGGCGTAACCCACGATGGGGCCGCTGCCATTCATTTGCAGCACGGCCAATAGCGGGTGCTGCTTCTTGAGCTGTTCCAAGTCGGCGTTCTGCTGCTCCTCGTCGGCGGTCTCGCCACGCAGGGCGGCGGCAAGGCTGTCGGCGGTGCTCACGGGTGCGGCGGCTTCGGGCACGGCTTCCGTCTCTTCGGCGGCTTCGCCTAAGGC
>JAJPYP010000009.1 GCA_021204885.1 Prevotellaceae bacterium | reverse complement strand
TCGCCGTTCTTCTTGATGAGTTCTATCAGCTTCTCCACCGCCTCGCTTTCGGGGATGTTCTTCTCCACGCACTCGGTCTTCTTGTAGAGGCTTATCTTCCCTCGCCCGGCACCCACATAGCCGTAGTCGGCATCGGCCATCTCGCCCGGTCCGTTGACAATGCAACCCATGATGCCTATCTTCAATCCTTTCAGGTGGGAAGTGGCCGCCTTGATACGGGCGATGGTACTCTCCAAGTGGTAGAGCGTGCGTCCGCAACCGGGACAAGAGATGTACTCCGTCTTGGTGGTGCGCAACCGCCCCGCCTGCAAGATGCCGAAGGCGATCTCATCGACCGCCGTTGCCTTGAGTGTGGGCTTCCCGTTGAAGAGAAACACCCCGTCGCACAGCCCGTCGAAGATGAGCGCACCCATATCGGCCGCCGCCTTGAGCGCGAGCCCCTCCACCGCATCCTCGGCATAATGCTGGAAGAAGACCACGGGGTTAAGCAACCCTTCCACCGTGAGCCCATGCGCCAATGCCCGCTGCTGGCCCAAACGGTTGGGATGATCGCTCCCGGCCACCACCACCACTTCGGGGTGTTGTTTCAGGCAGGCGATGGTCTCTTCGGTGAGTTCCATATAAGAGAGGAAGAGGAACTTCACCGCCGCATGGCTACAACCCAAGAGCGGCAGTTGGGCGCTGTTATAGGCCGGCCAACTGTTCTCCTCGCCTTGCCAGCGGTTACAATCCACAATAAGGACGGGAGTTCTGCTGTCTTTGCATTCAGGCACCCACTGCCCCGTATACACATAATCGGGCACGAACTGGGGATGGAACGTAAGGTCTCCGTCAAGCCTCGCGGCGATGACCACAGGCGTGTGTTCCCCGCCGATGTTCCCCACCGCCCTTGTCTTGCGGCGCACGGGCGACAAGTAGTCGAAGCCCGGCGCGAGGGTTCCCGGAATATAGGGATGCCCTTTGCGCTTCTCGATATAGTCCACCAACGCACGCGCCACGGGTATCTCCGCTTCGGGCGGCTCGCTGAGCGATACACGGATGGTGTCGCCCAATCCATCGGCCAGCAAGGCACCGATGCCCAAGGCCGACTTGATGCGTCCGTCCTCGCCGTCGCCCGCCTCGGTCACGCCCAAGTGTAGCGGGAAGCGCATGCCCTCTTTCTCCATCCGGTCTACCAACAGCCGCACCGTCTTCACCATGACCACGGCATTGGAGGCCTTTATGGAGATGACCACGTCCATGAATCGCTCTGCCACACAGACGCGCAAGAACTCCATGCACGACTCCACCATGCCGCGTGGCGTGTCGCCGTAGCGCGACATAATGCGGTCGGAAAGGGAGCCATGGTTCACACCGATGCGGATGGCCGTATGGTGTTCTTTACAGATGTTGAGGAACGGCACCAAGCGGGCGCGTATCTTCTCCACCTCACCGGCATACTCCTCGTCGGTATAGCGCAACCGCTTGAAGGTGCGTGCCGCATCCACGTAGTTGCCCGGATTGATGCGCACCTTCTCGGCGTAAAGCGCCGCCACGTCGGCCACACGGGGGTTGAAGTGCACGTCGGCCACCAAGGGCACCATGTACCCGTCGCGGCGCAAGGCGGCGTTGATATGCCGCAGGTTCTCCGCCTCCTTCACCCCTTGTGTGGTGAGGCGCACATACTCCCCGCCCGCATCCACAATGCGCTTGGCTTGCGCCACCGAGGCGTCGGTATCCTGCGTGGGCGTATTGGTCATGCTCTGTATGCGGATGGGGAAGTCGCCGCCCATGGGCAGCGCACCCACCTGCACCACCCACGCCCGTCGGCGGCTGTAGTTGAACAGGTCCACGCCGCGTCAGTTTACTTTGTAGGCATACTTCACGCCAGCCAACTCCCCGTTTGCCTTCACGATCTTCTGCTTTAACCCCTCCTTGTAAGCGGCGAGGGCCTCGGCAAGCCGGGCATCCGACAAAGCCAGCATCTGCACGGCAAGGATGGCGGCATTCATCGCGCCGTTGATGGCGACGGTAGCCACAGGTATGCCAGGAGGCATCTGGATAATGGAGTAGAGCGCATCCACACCGTCCAATACCGAGCCCTTGACGGGCACGCCGATAACGGGCAACGTGGTGTTGGCGGCAATCACGCCGGGCAACGCCGCGGCCATGCCGGCAGCGGCGATGATGACCTTGATGCCGCGCCCTTTGGCCTGCTTGGCAAAGGCCTCCACCGCCTCGGGCGTGCGGTGGGCGGAGAGGGCGTTCATCTCGAAGGGAACATGTAACTCGTCGAGCAGCTGTGCGGCCTTCTCCATGACGGGAAGGTCGGACGTGCTGCCCATGATGATGCTGATAACCGGGGTCATGACAATCCTTTTTATAAGATGAAAAGGGACAGATTGGTTACATCGACAAGAAGGTCAAGCGTTGACAAGCGCCTTGTAAGCCTCGGCATCCAAAAGCGCCTCGAAGTCGGCGTCGTCGGCCGGCTTTATCTTGATAAGCCATCCCTTCCCGTAGGGGTCTTGGTTCACATACTCGGGATGGTCGGCCAGCGCCTCGTTCTGCTCCAGCACCTCACCGCCCACGGGCATGAAGATGTCCGATATGGTCTTCACCACTTCGATGGTGCCGAAGGTATCGCCCTCTTCCAAGGTCTCGCCCTCGGTCTGTATGTCGACGAACACGATGTCGCCGAGTTGGTCTTGTGCATAATCGGTAATGCCTACGTAAGCGATGTCGCCCTCCAAGCGTATCCATTCATGCTCTTTGGTGTACTTGATGTCATTTGGAAAAATCATAATCACTATTCTTTTTTAGGTTAGTTACTATCGTTACAATCACATTATATTCAGAACAAGAAGAGGTGGAACAGCGGTATGTTGCTCATGGGGTGCAACACCAGCAAAGAGCATACCAACCCCACCAAGCAACCGCACAGCACCTCGCCCAAGGTGTGGTGCTGCAAGATGATGCGTGCCGACCCCAGCAGGCCGGCTATCAAGATGAACACGCAGAGCCACCACACGGGGTTGTAACCGAACAGGGCGCTGAACGCCACCAATCCGCCCATCACCGCGCCCGCGCCCGCCATGTGCTCGCTCAGTTTCCACTTCAAGTTCACCACCAAGCAGATGATCATCGTGACCAAGGCCGTGAGGATAATGCCCGTCATGTACCAAGGGATGTTCAGGCGGCGCATCATCAGCAGGCAACACAGGTAAGAGAGGATGGTCATGAAGAAGGGGATATAACGGCGTTTGCGCTCGGTAAGGTCGGCCGCACTCAATCCGTAGATGCGGCGGAACAGGAAGATGCCCAGCGCCGGCAGCACGATGGTGAAGCTGCACACCACCGAAAGCACCACCAACTTGTAGGCCAACGGCATGATGCGCAGATAGGAGAAGAGGAACAGTATCAAGAAAGCGAGGAAAGGGATGGAGAAGGGCGTGAACAACGCCGAAACCCACCAAGCTATCTTGACGATGCCCCTGTCTGCCGTAAGGTGTTCTTCTGTCATGCCGGTCACTTTTCCATCCTCCTTTCACTTGCGCAGCCTCGCCACGGGAATGTGCAGCTGCTCCCTGTATTTGGTCACGGTGCGCCGCGCCATGGGGTAACCCTTCCCCGTCATGATGGCGGCTATCTCCACGTCGGTATAGGGCCGCTTCTTGTCCTCGCCGGCTATACACTCCTTGAGCAGGCGGTGTATCTCGCGCACCGACATCTCCTCTCCTTGGCCCGTGGTGTAGGAGTCGCTGAAGAAGAATTTCAACGGATACAGGCCGTAATCGGTCTGCACGTACTTGCCTGCCGCCACCCGCGAGACGGTGGAGATGTCCAAGCCCGTCTGCCCGGCCACATCCTTCAATATCATGGGACGCAACAGCGACTCGTCGCCCTCCAAGAAGAAGGCACGCTGCCAGGCCACGATGCCCTCCATGGTAGCCAAGAGCGTCTGCTGCCGCTGCTTCAAGGCATCGATGAAACCTTGCGCGGCGTCCATCTTCTGCTTCAAGAAGAGCGTCGCGTCCTTGACCTCCTTGGAGACAGGGCGCTTGGCCTGCTCCTCTAAAAGGCGGGTATAGTCACGGTTCATGCGCAGCTGGGGCAAGTTGCGGTCGTTGAGCGTCACTTGCAGCGTGCCGCCCACGCCGCTCTCCACAAGGAAGTCGGGGATGATGTGCTGCATGTTGTTGTCCAAGGTCTCGCCCAAGGAGATGCCCGGACGCGGATTGAGCTTGCAGATGTCGCGCAGGGCCTCCCTGCACAGGTCTTGTGGACGGCCCAACTTGTCGGCTATCTTCTCCCAATGCTTGCCCGAGAACTCGTCGTAGCATTTGGTGAGAATGAGCTCCTCGGTGCCGAGCAACGGGCTTGAGGCAGAGGGTCCATTCATCTTGCGCCGCACCTGTATGAGCAGGCACTCTTGCAGGTTACGCGCCCCCACCCCGGCGGGGTCGAAGTCCTGTACCACCCGCAAGGCCTCTTCCAAGGCGCAAGGCGAGGCGTCGATGCCCGCGTAAATGGCCAGCTCGTCGCTGATGCCCGTCAATGACTTGCGCAGCAGGCCGTCGTCGTCCAACGAGCCGATGAGATACTCCACTATCTCACGCCGCTTGGGGTCCAAGTCGCGCTCGCCCAGCTGGGCGATGAGCATCTCATAGAAAGAGGCTTGCCGGGAGAAGGGAATGTCTTCGGCGCTCTGGCCCACGGCGCGGTTGTGGGCCTGCAACTTGTAGTCGGGGATGTCGTCCTCGCTCTTGTAGTCGGCCAGCTCGTCATACTCCTTGCCCTCGTCGCCTTCGGCCAAGGCATCGGCACCCTGCACGTCGTCATACTCCTCGTTCTCCTGCTGTTCCTTGCCCTCTTCCAACGCGGGGTTCTCCAACAGCTCGCCGCGCACGCGCTCCTCCAAGGCCAACTCGGGCAGCTCCAAGAGCCTGATGGCCATCACCTGCTGGGGCGACAAGGTCTGCACCTGTTGCTGGGTCTGGGTCTGAATCTGTCGGGAGCCTTGTATCATTACCGCACGCTGTTGATTGATGGGACAAAAATAGTGAATAGTTGCTTAATTCGGAATATTTTCCCCATATTTAATCAAAGGAAAGCGTAGCTGACTTTCGCCGCTATATCACAAACGGGTTCCGTCGGGCATCCTATTTAAAGTCCGGGTATTTCAAAGGCGCAAAGGTATGTTTTAAATCCGTATCCAGCCAAAATGGCTTTCCCATTTAAGGCCGAAAGGGCATTACACCTGCGAATACCGCCCCCGCATCCAAGCAAGGCAGGCCTTGGGCGTGGTGCCGGGCAGGTCGCGGTGGCCGCAGATTAGGGCATCGGGGAAGATGGTTTTCAGGCTTGCGAAGATGTGCCGCAAGGTGTCGGTCTGTGCCGGGATGCGCGTGTCCTTGGGCCGGCCTTGCTCGTCCAAGCCGCCTTCGTAGCAGATACCGATGGAGCAGCGGTTGTAGGGGCGGCAGTGGGCACCCACTTCCCACAATCTTCTATGCTGTGTCACGCTGCCGTCTTTCCTTACATAAAAGTGATAGCCCACGGTGCGGAAGCCTCGGGCTTTGTGGTCGCGTTCAAGCTGTTCTACAGTATAGTCTTTGTCGCAGCGCGTGGCGGAGCAGTGCAGTATGAGGTAGCGCACGCTAAGGGGAGAGTGCATGGCAAGGCCATCTTCGATGCGGGTTAGGAATTCCTCCTCATTCGTGATGTCGGGGTATTCGGGCAAGGGGTATTGTTCGGTAATCATACATTATTATTGGCGTCCGATAAAACTTTCATGAGGGCGTATAAATTTAGGGCTGGCGTTGCATTGCAAGGTCAGCCCATTTGGTTAATATTGCAGTCCCTACACAAATCAATGTTAACCATGGGCAAAAGTACACATTTTATCGGACAGCCGGATCCGGGAGGGGGCGAAATGGATGAGAAGGCTGAAGATTATGGATTCCACCACGGTCTCATTGTTCAAGAACACGGTGTACAAGGGTGCGGGACGCAATCCCAAGCGCGGCAGGAAGAAGGGCGGAATAAAGGTTCACACCGTCATCCAGTCCGTCGAAGGCGTGCCCTGCGACGTGAAGTTCACCTCCGCCGCCACCCATGACTCGTTCATGCTCCGTCCGGAGGCCATGGGCAGGGACGACATAATCGCCATCGACCGCGCATACATCAACTATGAGAAGTTCGAGGAGCTGTCCAAAAGGGGCGTGACCTATGTCACGAAGATGAAGAAGAACCTGACATACAAGGTGCTGGACAGCACGATATACCAGACGCCCGACGGCCTGATGGAAGTATGGACAAAGAAGGTGGCGTTTACCAAGGAGGTCTCGAGAGGGGATGCCGGGAAAGAGGCTTTGACCCACCTTGCGCGTATCATACTGTACGCCGACGGGAAAAGCCGGAAGCTCGTATCGCTGCTCACGAACGACATGGATGCCGATCCGGTCGAAACGGTTGAAATTTATCGCAGGCGGTGGGAAATAGAGTTGCTGTTCAAGCAGATAAAGCAAAACTTCCCGCTGAGA
>JAJPYP010000062.1 GCA_021204885.1 Prevotellaceae bacterium | reverse complement strand
CAAACGAAACGAGAAACCACTTTTAGTTTTATAAATTTATAAATTTAATCATTTCAATTATGAACAAAAAGTTTTTAAGTGCAATCCTATTCGGGGCCATATTGGTTACCGCGATAGGAACGTTCGTGTCCTGCAAGGACTATGATGACGACATTAGTAGCTTGCAGAGCCAGATCGACAACTTGAGCTCTTCGTCCTCTTCGCAGTCGGCGAGCTTGTCATCTCTCCAATCCTCTTTGGAGAGCGATTTGGCTACGGTAAAGAGCTCTTTGGAAAGTGAGTTGACTTCGGCCAAGAGTTCCTTGGAGAGCGAAATCACAACGGCTAAGGCTGAACTTGAAGTAGCCATGAGTTCAAAAGCCGACGCTTCTGAGATTTCCGCCCTGTCTGATAAGATAGCCAGCCTGACTACCGACTGTGCAGCCAAAGAAGCCACGTTGACTTCGGAGATCAATGCTGTCAACTCGGCAATCACGGCGTTGCAGACTTCCAGCAGCTCGGCCGATGACGCATTGCAGGCTGCCATCGATGCCTTGACTACCTCTACTTCCAATGGCGACAGCGCATTGCAGGCTGCCATTGATGCGTTGGAGTCCTCTACCAACACATCCAATGCTGCGTTGCAGGCTGCCCTCGAAGCCTTGACTACCTCTACTTCCAATGGCGACAACGCACTCCAAGCTGCCATTGACGCCTTGAAGGCCTCTACCGACGGATCCAATGCCACGTTGCAGGCTGCCATCGATAGTTTGGAACTGAAGTGCAATGCTTCTTGCACGGCATTGAACGAGGCCATCGAGAAGTTGTCGAGCAGTTCTACCGATGCCGATAAACTGTTGCAGAAGGCCATTGATGAATTGACGGCTTCTTCCGAGACCAGCGCAGCCAACTATGCCGACTTGAAAGCGGCCGTTGAGCTTTTGGCTTCTTCCACGGCTACCTCAGATGAGGAGTTGCAGGCTGCCATCGATGATTTGACAAAGGCTGCCGATACTTCCTATCAGGCGCTGCTCAAGGAGATCACAGACTTGCAGACTTCCGGTAGTGCAGCTTACACAGCGCTGGTTCAGCAAATTACCGATTTGTCCACTTCCAGCGATGATGCCGATGCTGAGTTGAAGAAACTCATTGATGTGTTGACCGCTTCTACCGACGCTTCAGTTGCCGATTTGCAAAGTGCTGATGCCGAATTGCAAGCAGCCATTGCCCAGTTGACTTCCTCTACCACCTCTTCTTATGAGGATTTGGTAAAGAGCATCGCGGATCTTGCCGCTTCCACTTCCGATACCAGCAGCGCTTTGCAGGCTGCCATCGATGCCTTGTCGACCAGCACATCCGCTTCTATTGCCGATACAAACGCTTCTATTGCCGAGTTGACCGTGATTATTGCCGACTTGGCAGATTCCAGTGTTTCTTCCGCCACCTTGTCCCAAGTCATCGAGAAGCTGAATATCTATATCGAGAGTGTCGAGCTTAATTTGACAGCGCAACTCACCAACTTGCAATCCTCCTTCACCTCGGCCGACGCTACGTTGAACGTATTGACCGCCGCCCTCTCCGACGAGACCGCAGCACGTAAGGATGCCGACGCTACATTGGCTGCCGCCGATGTGAACCTGCAACTGCAAATCGATGCTTTGGTTGCATTCCAAGAGATCGTCGAGTCTGCCGACTATCAGTCACAGATTGACGCTTTGAAGAAGAGCATGAGCAGTGATACCGCCGCCAACTATGCCGAATTGAGCGATAAGATTGCCGCCGTTCAAGAGGCTTTGAACGAACAGCTTGTCACTGTACAAGATGCCATCGCCGCCAATGCCGCCAATATCGCCGCCAATGCCGGCAATATCGCCGCCAACTCCGCCGATATAGCAACCAATACCCTCGACATAGCCGATTTGAAAGAGCAGTTGCAAACGCTCAGCGACGCTATCAGCGAAATCAACCCCAACTTGGATGCCATCACCGTATTGGTTAAGACCGGTGTGACGAGCGTTGAAATCATGCTCTCTTATACCGCCGACAATGCACCGAGTCCCGACTTGACGCTCTATGCAACGACCCTGCAAGAGAATGTATTCGGTACCGACGAAAAGGGAAATAAATTCCCCACAGCCATTACCTTCACCGCAGGCGATTTGATTGCAACTCCCGCCCAGTTCGTAATGCGCGTGTCTCCCACCAACGCCGACCTGTCTGCCGCCGAGATTCACTTCGTGAACAGCAAGGGCGAGAACTTGGACGACTTTGTTGAAGTAACCGCTATCGATACGTACAATGAGCTGCTCACCCGCAGCACCAGCTCAACCGGTTTGTACCAAGTAAGCGTGCAACTGAAGAACCAAGCCGACAGGACTAAGTTCAACGCAGCTACCAAGGTCGATCCCGATGACGTGAACTCCAAGTCCATCTTGTATGCCGTACAAGTCAACAACACGACCGATTCAAGCGAAGACCGTTATGTAACCTCCACGTATGACTTGACCATGACATGGGAAGACTATGACGCAGCCAGCGAGTTGTGGTACTTTGTAGGCGACAAGAACGTGGCCAACTACGTCAACCGTTATTCGGAAACTAATAACGCAAGCTTGCCCTTCAGCTATGATCAGATTACCTATGTCGAGTTGGGTTGGACCGGTGCTGCAGCCGTTAAAGCCATCACTTCCGGTACCGATAAAAATGCCGACAAAGACAGTAATGATGACCGTTCCGATAAAGAACTCTACTTGGCCGAAGTGGGCGAGCCCATCACCATTACCATTACAGAGAGTTCTTCTGATGACAATGTAGATAAAGCCCTTCTTCCCGATGCCATCCGCGCCATGTATGTAACGTTGGATTACGAGGAGAACGCCGTAGAGTCAGCTCCGTCAGAGTGGAACGCTTGGAACAGCTACACTTACGAAGGCTTGAACACGGTAGTAGACAATAAAAACGGTGGGTCCACCCTCTCCACCCAGATTACCGTTACCAGCAGTGCCGCCAACGGTGACATCATCGGTTTCCGTGTATTTGCCGTGAACTACGACGGTACATTGGTTGACCCCGATGGCAAGGCATTCTATGTATCGCTTGGCGATCCCAGCCAGAGCTTGGGTACTGTAACCACAACCATCACTCCGACCAGTGAGAGCACGGACATCACATCCGACAAGGTTGCCGTTTCGTTGACCAACCCGACGAGATCGTCTGTAACTTGGACTACCGACCAGATTGTTTCCGGTAACAGTGACATTATCTTCAACATCTACCTGCTCGATAAGGATGGCAATGAATTGACACACACTGTCGCCGGTTCGTTGGACGACTCTACGGTCGATTTGAGTGAAGTCGCTTCGATTTACAGTACTGTCGAAAGTTGTGGCTACGATTGGAAAGATTATGTCGACAACCAGGCCTACAATGGTACCTTGACCTTCACCGATGCCAACGGCCGCACCGTGGCAACGTTGACCGTCACCATGACGAAGGTACTGCCTGTGGGTATGCCGTATGACTTGGAAGTCAAGACGAACCAGCTCATCGATAACAAGTACTACTACGCATTCATGATACCTGACGATTGGACCAATGCAACTACAGGCGAAATGGGCATGTCGTATGTATTTAACTACGATCCCGACGCTGTTGCAGAAGGCATTATCTCCAACTATGTGATTACGTTTGCTACTTCTACCAACAATTATATTGATGATGTCGATGTTGCCGGTGACGGTACCTTGACTGTTGACGCTTCTTACGTTGACAACAAGACATACCACACCACCACGGTAGCTTACAACTATGGCAATATCTCTTCTGTTGCTGCTAACAATCCTTACACACAAGTGGGTTACACATTCCAGACAATGTACGTAGACCTCTACTACAAGAGTGTATATAGCTGGGCTTGGGCTGAAGGTACCGACACCTCGTTGATCTACGGTACGGATGGCCAGACCGTAAGTCTCGACGACATCCTTGGTACGAGCGTGAAGGATAGTGATTATAACGCAACTGCAAACGGTGGTCACAACGGCAGCCTCACGATAACTGAAGCTCACTTGACTACCATTGCCAACAGTTGGGAAGATGAATACTTCACCGTTACGGTAAGCAACGGTACATTGACCTTCGAGCCTGTTTCCTACGATACCAACGTAACGGGCGATGTCAAATCGACATTGACCCTCACCGGTACCGATTGCTACGGACAAGATGTAGTTATCGAGTTGCCGATGACCGTAACGAAACGCTAAAACAACCCTACAGCGGCTGCTTCCCTTCGGGGAAGCGGCTCCTGGCGGGAATAGGTAGGAATGACAATTACTGATTGTTATATTAAATAGATGAATTTGTTCATTTCATCATAAAAGTTTTGTTTATCTGTATTAGGATTTATGTTCGGGCCGCTCATGTGAATGAGTGGCCCGATTGTTTTATATAAGCCCGTTGGGAAACGCTATTCAACGTACATCAGGTCGGCGAGGATGCCGTCTGAGATGAAGAGGCCCGCGCGGGTAAGCCGCAGGCGGTCGCCGTCGCTTTCCATGAGGCCACGCTCTACGTGGGGACGGGCTGTCTCCAAGCAATAGCGGTAGAGCGTTTCCCCGTATTCGGCTTTGAGCTTCTCCAAGGAGAGGCCCCCACGGGTGCGCAGGGCGGTCATGACGCATTCGTTGTAGCGGGTGGCAAGTGTCTCTTGCTCGCGCTCGTAGTGCCGTTCTCCCTTTTCAAGCGCGTTGAGGTAATCATCTAACGAGGCGATGTTCCACTCGCGCGAGGTGCGGTTGTAGGAGTGGGCCGAAGGGCCGCAGCCCAAGTAAGGGATGCCTTGCCAATAGGCGGTGTTGTGGCGGGCTTGCTTGCCGGGAAGGCAGAAGTTGGAGATCTCATAATGCTCGTAGCCGGCGGCGGCCAAGCGGTCCATCAAGAGGGTGAAGAGGCTGAGGCTGCACGCTTCGTCTACTTCCCGCACGCTGCCCGCTTGCAACTGGCGGTGCAAGGGAGTGCCCTCTTCGTAGGTGAGGTGATAGGCGGAGATGTGTTCCACTTGGAGTGCTAAGGCTTGGTCAAGGTCGTGCTGCCAACGTGCCTCGGTCTGGCCGGGCAGTCCGTATATCAAGTCGATGCTGATGTTGCCGAAGCCGGCTTGGCGGCATCGCGCCACGGCCGCTATGGCCTCGGCAGCGGTGTGCCGGCGGTTCATCAGGCGCAGGGTGGGGTCGTGAAAGGTCTGTATGCCGATGCTGATGCGGTTGAAGGGCAGGCGGCGCAAGGCCGACACGTAGGCTTGCGTGAGGTCGTCGGGGTTGGCCTCCAAGGTTATCTCTTCACAGGCATCGAGCCCGTAGGTCTCCTCGATGGTTTGGAACAGACGGCTCAGCCCGGCTTCGCTCAACCGGGACGGGGTGCCGCCTCCGAAGTAGAGCGTGCGCACCGGCTCTCCTTGCAGGTAATCCCCCCGCATGCGCAGCTCCCGGCACAGTGCCTCCACGTAGCGTGCTTGCAGGTGGGCACGGGTGGTGGAGTAGAAGTCGCAATAGCTGCAACGGGTCTTGCAGAAGGGAATGTGTAGGTAGATGCCGGCCATGGGCGGTCACTTTCCGCTTTCGCGCAGTTCCACCTCCTTGACTTTGCGGAAGAGGTCGGAAGCGAATATGAAGTCGTTCAACCGCCGGTTGGTGGCGGTGAAGATGTCGTCCTTGTTGCCTTCCCACTCCTTGGCGCCTTCGTGTATGAAGATGATGTTCTCGCCGATGCCCATCACGGAGTTCATGTCGTGGGTGTTGATGAGGGTGGTCATGTTGTACTCGTGGGTGATGCCTTGGATAAGGTCGTCTATGACAAGGGATGTCTTCGGGTCGAGTCCGGAGTTGGGCTCGTCGCAGAAGAGATACTGGGGATTCAAGGCGATGGCGCGGGCGATGGCCACACGTTTCTGCATGCCGCCGCTTATCTCGCCGGGGTATTTGTCTTGTGCTTCGAGCAGGTTCACACGGTCCAAGCAGAATTGGGCTCGCTTGGTGCGGTCGCGCAGGGTATCGTTGCTGAACATGTTCAGCGGGAACATGACGTTCTCAAGTACAGTCATGGAGTCGAACAGGGCGGCGCTTTGGAATATCATGCCCATCTCGCGGCGCAGGGAGTCGCGTTCTTTTTTGCTCATGGTAAGGAAATTGCGCTTGTCGTAGAGCAACTCGCCACGGTCGGGGACAAGCAGGCCCACGATGCATTTCATCAATACGGTCTTGCCCGAGCCGCTGCGCCCTATGATGAGGTTGGTCTTGCCGTTCTCGAAGGTGGCGTCTATCTCTTTGAGCACCTCTTTGCCGTCGAACGATTTATATATACTTTTGAGTTCAATCATGGCTACGTCTTGTTTTTCGGTTATCTCATAAGCAGCTGGGTAAGTACCAAGTCGGCGAAAAGAATGAGCACGCTGCTGCACACCACCGAGTCGGTGGAGGCTTTGCCCACTTCCAAGGAACCGCCCTCTACGGTGTAGCCGAAGAAGGCCGACACGCTGGAGATGATGAAGGCGAAGAAGAGCGACTTGATGATGCCTGC
>JAJPYP010000165.1 GCA_021204885.1 Prevotellaceae bacterium | reverse complement strand
GGCTCCTACGTGAACAACCAGCGCAACTACACGGAGTTCCAGAAGTTCATCCAGTACAATGCCAACAAGGCCTCCGACCCCAATCACTTGGAGAAGCGTTTCTACACATGGCACCGCACCACTTTCGATGCCTTGCTGAACTATGACAAGCAATGGGGCATGCATGGCTTCAAGGCCATGGCCGGCTGGCACAACGAAAAGTACGATTACGCTTACGACATGACTTACCGCAAGAACTTCCCCAATAACGACTTGACCGACATGAACGCCGGCGATGCCGCCACCCAGCAGAACGAAGGCTACACGCGCGAGCTGGCCATGATCTCTTGGTTCGGCCGCGTGAACTACGACTACGCCGGCAAGTACCTCTTTGAAGCCAATATCCGTGCCGATGCCTCTTCCCGCTTCGCCGAAGGACACCGTTGGGGTTACTTCCCCTCTTTCTCGGCCGCATGGCGCTTGAGCGAGGAGGAGTTCATGGAGAACACCCGCGACTGGCTCACCAGTATGAAGGTGCGCGGTTCGTGGGGTTTGCTGGGTAACCAAGACGCCTTGAGCGACTACTATCCTTCCATCACCACCTACAATGTAGACGCCACCTATCCGTTCGGCGGCTCGCTCAACACGGGCTACTACCAAGGCTCCTACAAATTGGAGAGCATCTCTTGGGAGAAGTCACGCACTTGGGGTGTGGGCTTCGACGCCACTTTCTTGAACAAGCTGAGCGTCAGCTTCGACTACTATGACCGCAAGACCACCGACATCATCATGGAGGTACCCGTACCGCAAGAGTTCGCCTTGGGCGCTTATTACGACAACGTGGGTGCCATGGTGAACCGTGGTACAGAAGTGGTCGTCAGCTACAACGACAAGTGGGGTGCTTGGACATTCGGCGCGAGCGGCAACTTCTCCTACAACAGGAACAAGCTGCTCGACTTGGGTGCCGGTGTCACCAGCATGATCGACCCGAACAACAGCAACAAGATACGCAAGATAGGCAAGGCCATCAACTCCTATTATATGTATGTGGCCGACGGCTTCTTCGACTCCGATGCCGCCGCACAGACGTGGATGGACAAATATGCCGGGAAAGAGGGTTATCCCTTCGGTTCCTATCAGTTCCAAGGCGGCGACCTTATCTACAAGGACATGAACGGCGACGGCAAGATCAACAGTGACGACCGCTCGATAGTGGGCTCCTCCGATCCCTCTTGGACATTCGGCCTGAACTTGAATGCCGGCTACAAAGGCTTCGACCTCTCGTTGGCTTTCCAAGGAACGGCCGGAGGCCATATCCTCCTCACCAAGGAAGCAGCCGGTTATTTCAACGGCGACGCCTCGCACCCCGCCAACGTATGGTTAGACGCATGGACCCCTGAGAACAAGAACGCCACCATGCCGCGCCTCTACTACGGCACCAACTCACCCAGCGACCAAAACACCTGCGTCTCCACATTCTGGTTGCAGAACACCAGCTACCTGCGTTTGAAGAACCTTCAATTCGGTTATACCTTCCCCAAGAAGAGCAAGTGGATGCAGCAGGCCGGAATCGACAACTTGAGAATCTACTACTCGGCCGAGAACCTCTTCACCATCCACAACATGTTGGTGAACACCGACCCCGAGACTACCGTTGAAAGAACCTCCAACTACCCGTTGTTGAAGACCCACTCTTTCGGCATCAACTTGACATTCTAAATAAAGCATACTAACCATTTAATGAAAAATAATATGAAACGTATAATGACATACCTATTGTCCGTAATCACACTCACGGCAATTACCTCTTGCTCGGATTACTTGGACACGACTCCATACGATTCCCTCTCCCCCTCCTTGACATGGCAGACGGAGGACGATGCCCAAAGCTTTTTGATAGGGTGCTACGACGGATGGGCCGACTCTTACGAGCTTCTGTACCTTGACTGTGCTTCCGATTACGGCTACAACAACTTCTCATGGGAAGGGTGGACCTTCATCGGCAACGGCCTCATGACCGCCTCCAACGGTACCTATGCCGACAACCTCTATGACTTCACGATGATACGTCGTTGCAACACCTTCTTGGCTAACATCGACGGGGTGGAATTCACCGACCAAGCCAAGAAGAACGACATGATAGGGCAGGTCAAGACCATTCGCGCCTACGAGTACTTCGACAAGAACTGGTGGTTTGGCGGCGTGCCCCTCATCGAGAACTTCTCCACCGCCGAAGAGGCACAGGTGCCTCGCAACAGCGAGGAAGAAGTGAAGCAATTCGTTTACGACGAGATAGACGAAGCCATCAACCTGCTCTACGACGCGCCCAAAGCCCGCGGTTACATCGCCAAAGGCACCGCGCTGGCCGTGAAGATGCGTTCCGCCCTCTATTACGGCGACTACAACCGCGTTGTCGATGCCGCCAAGGCCATCATGAACTTGGGGCTTTACCAATTGGAGAGCGATTACGCCAACCTCTTCTTGGTGTCAGGCCAAGACTCCAAGGAGATTATCAACGCCGTGCAGTACATCGAGAACCTCTACACCCTGTACACCATCGGCCAGATGTATAACAACGGCGAGGGCGGTTGGTCATCCATCGTGCCCACGCAGAACCTCATCGACGCTTACGAGATGGCCGACGGCCAAACCATCGACGAGAGCAGTGACTACGACCCCACGCACCCCTTCTACAACCGCGACCCGCGCATGGCCAAGACCGTTGTCTATCCGGGTATGTACTGGAACGGCAGCGTGTACAACACCTTGGACCAAACCATCGGCGGAGCCGCTAACAGCAACTATCCCACCGCCGCCGACAACTCCTCCAAGACCTCCCTTACTTGGGCCAAGTATTTGGGTACCGGCATCGACTACTACAGCGACATGTGGGATACCAACGCCTGTCCCATCATCTTCCGCTATGCCGAAGTGTTGCTCTCCTACGCCGAGGCCGAGAACGAACTCAACGGCCCATCGGCAACGGTTTACGACCTTGTGAACCAAGTGCGTCGCCGTGCCGGCATGCCCGATGTGGACCAGGGTAAATATGGCACCCAAGAGAAGCTGCGTGAGCTCATCCGCCGTGAACGCGGCGTGGAGTTTGCCGGCGAAGGCTTGCGCCGTGCCGACATCCTGCGTTGGAAAGATAGCAGCGGCAACATCTTGGCCACCACGTTGATGAACGGCACATTGTCGCGCATAACGGGTACGGTGAACGATGCTGAAGCCGATGAGACCCTGCGTGCTACCGTTACGGGAACGGCAGCCATCGAGACGAGAATCTTCAACTCCTATCACCGCTACTTCCCCATCCCACAGGATGCCATCGACAAGAACCCGAACCTTACACAAAATCCCGGCTACTAATACATTATGTACGTTGTCTCGGGGGTGTGCCGAAAGACACACCCCCATCCGGGCCGCGTAGGTACGTTCCCCGGATGAATGGGCCGCCCCGCTACAATCATTGTAGCGGGGCGGTTTGCATTATAGCGCCTCTTCTTCATGCAACACTTACAATCTGCTTGTTTTTGTAGTTGCGATACTTTCAGAATGCAATAATAATAACAAGATAACATGGCACGTTGTTATGTTATACCTGCGAATGCAAATAAAAAGACACATATTTAGCTGTATGTTTATCATTGTGATTACTTTTGCAACGTTAAACATAACAATACGAAAGCATAATCGATTATATTCGTACATTGGTAAAAGGATTAACAAGGAAAGAAAATGAAAAAGATTGAAGCGATTATTCGTAAGACCAAGTTCGAGGAGGTCAAAGAAGCCCTGTTGGCAGCCGACATCGAATGGTTCTCTTATTACGAGGTAAGAGGCGAGGGAAAGATGCGTCAGGCCCGTATTTACCGTGGCGTGATGTACGACACCAGCTGTATAGAGCGCATGCTCTTGAACATCGTGGTACGCGACAAGAACGTGGAAAAGACGTTGAACGCCATCCAGCAAGCCGCCCGTACGGGCGAGATAGGCGACGGGCGCATCTTCGTCATCCCTGTAGAGAACACCATCCGCATCCGCACGGGCGAGCAGGGCGACATCGCGCTCTACAACGCCGAGCAGGAGAAGTAAGCGGCGCGTGTCGTGCGTAACAAACCATCTATTCCAACCACTAAAACATCGTAACATGACTATGCAAGAAATGGGATTATCCCTTGATACCGTATGGATGTTGCTGGCTGCCATGTTGGTGTTCTTCATGCAACCGGGCTTCGCCCTGTGCGAGGCCGGCTTCACGCGCAGCAAGAATACAGCCAACATCCTTTTCAAGAACTTTGTAGACTTCATGTTGGGCTCGCTCCTGTTCTGGTTCGTGGGCTTCGGCTTCATGTTCGGCAGTGGCGGTGCCGGGTTCATCGGTATGCCCAACTTCGGCGACCTTAGTTTCTACTCCTCCACGCTTCCTGTGGAGGGCTTCCTCATCTTCGAGACCGTCTTCTGCGCCACCAGCGCCACCATCGTGTCGGGTGCCATGGCCGAGCGCACCAAGTTCTCCATGTATTGCGTGTACAGCCTGTTCATATCGCTCCTTATCTACCCGGTCGAGGGGCATTGGACTTGGGGCGGCGGATGGCTCTGCAACGACGCTGCCGGCAGCTTCATGATGCAGACATTCGGCACCATCTTCCACGACTTCGCGGGCAGTGCCGTGGTACACTCCGTAGGCGGCGTGCTGGCACTTGTGGGTGCCATCGCGCTCGGTCCCCGCATAGGCAAATACGGCAAGGACGGCAAGAGCCGCGCCATTCCCGGGCACAACCTCATGATGGCGGCCTTAGGTGTATTCATCCTGTGGTTCGGCTGGTTCGGGTTCAATCCCGGCTCACAGCTCGCCGCCAGTGGCGCCGTCAACCGCACGGCCATCTCGCACGTGTTCCTCACCACCAACTTGGCCGCCGTCACCGGTGGTGTCACCACGATGCTTGTCACTTGGATAAGATACAAGAAACCCTCCTTCTCGCTCATGCTCAACGGTGTGTTGGCCGGTTTGGTGGGCATCACCGCCGGATGCGACATGGTATCGCCCGTGGGTGCGGTCATCATCGGCTTTGTCTGTGGCTTGGCGTTGCCCTACGGCATTGAGTTCATCGACCAGAAGCTGCACATCGACGACCCCGTCGGCGCCAGTTCCGTGCATGGCATCTGCGGCATTATAGGCACGCTCATGACCGGCCTGCTCTCTGTCGACCAAGGCCTGTTCTACGGTCACGGCGCAGGGTTCTTAGGCGCACAAGCCTTCGGCATCGTCTGCATCGACCTCTGGGCAGCCGCCACAGGCATCATCCTCTTCTTCGGCATCAAGAAGATCAAGGGCTTGCGTGTGGCCAAGCGAGTGGAAGAAGAGGGACTCGACATTTACGAACACGGAGAGAGTTGCTACAATTGATACTACATACATGACATACAATAGGTGAGACCACCATGCTCGTCGGGCCGAATCCATTACGTCGATAATGCATGGACAAGGCAGTGTATCAAAATAGCCCGACTGGTTCCTTTGCCTCCGTTACAGCCGATTGTAGCGGGGGCAAGCTATTTTTTATTCCAGCTTTTATGTCGTTGGGAGAAGAATAGGTGAACTTAATAAGAAATCATAGTTATCTATTGTCAATCCAATCAATCTTCGTATCTTTGCATCACCAGTACCCGCCAAGCCTCTCTATGATGCTTGGGATGTGCGGGTCGTTTTATTTATATAAAGTAACGACTTTGCAGCATCTTGTGACGCAGCCTCTTGCTGCTCCATATTCCGTTTCTCAATCACCATGCAGTCATGTTCGTATTGCGCCCGCAGGTTCATCCACGTAACAGACGAGATGCCCAGCGCTTCTTCCAGCTTTTCAGCCGTTGCCATGGTCATGTTCCTTGTGCCCTTGATCAATTCGTTCAAGTGCGAGCGTTGCATGCCTATCATAGAAGCGAAATCCTTTTGTGAGATTCCGCGTTCACGTAACTCTTCCCGTAATATCTCGCCGGGATGTACCGCCCTGAACCCCGTCTTGCCATACTGATAATCACTTCTTGTTTCCATAATGTGTCTCGTTTAATTCTATGATAGTAATACAAATCCCGTCTTCCATTTCTCTGAACAATAACCTTTCTACCCTGTTATTCAATATCCTTACAGAACTAAGTCCGATATGCCTCAGTCGCTCGTAGTGCAGGAAACTGAACTGCTTTAGTTCCGGAGCGGTAGATGTAGTCATCAAAGTGGTATACACCCTCGATACTCCTTCCATGAATTTCTTGTCACGGGCATAAACCTTGTATTTCTTGTTATTGCCGGTGATGAAGAGCTCTTCCAAATCATCATCCTCGAAATAAATCCTCATTTGGTAGTATGTTTTATGCAAAGATACGAATAGTTCCCTAAAACCGGGAATTTCATATATACTTTTATGTGGTATATTAATATATCTTATAATAGACGATGACGGCATGAACAAACTATATATAATGTATAAGTAAAAACTTCGGAATGGGTTTTTGAGGAATTGCCCGATGTGAATCCGGGCATCGGAAGTTCACGATTGGGTGTATTTATGCCCTTTATCTTAAAAAT
>JAJPYP010000082.1 GCA_021204885.1 Prevotellaceae bacterium | reverse complement strand
AGACGCAGTTGATGATGGTGGAGGTGCCGCCACGGCTGATAAGGGGCAACGGCTGCCCGGTGACGGGGGCAAGCCCCACGGCCACCATCATGTTGAACAGGGCTTGCACCACGAGGAGCAACCCGATGCCCAACACCAAGAAGGCGGGGAAGGTACGGTCGCACTTCTTGGCGATGCGTCCCACCCTGATGAGCAGGCAGATATAGAGGAACACCACCACTACACCGCCAGCCAATCCCAACTCCTCGATGATGATGGCGAAGATGAAATCGGAGAAGGCCTGGCTCAAGAAGTCGCGTTGCACGGAGTTGCCCGGCCCTTTCCCAATCACGTGGCTGGTGGCGATGGCGATGCGGGCATGGGCCACTTGACCGTTCTTGTCGGTATTGAACTTGGCGGCGGGTATCGCCTCGTTCTTCTTGAACTCCATGATGCGGTGCTTTACCGTGGTGAAGCGGTGCCCCATGGGGATACTTTCCAAGGTATCGTTGGGGGTTACCATCAGGAAACTGATGAAGAACACGACCACCGCCGCGATGCCGCCGCCTAAGAGCAGGAGCTTCTTGGTGGATACCCGGCCGATGATCATCATGAGGTAGACCGTGCCGAAGAGCAGGATGCCGGTGGAGTAGTTCTCGGGCAGTATCAGGGCCGAGAAGATACCGGCGATAATCAGGATGTGTTTGAAGGCTTTCGGGTCGGCCCCCTCTTCGTTCTGTCCTTTGGAGAGGAGGAAGGCCGTGACGATGATGACGGCCATCTTGGCGAATTCGGAGGGCTGGAACTTGATGCCCATGAAGCTTATCCACCGCCCGGCCTCGTTCACCTTCTCGATGATGAAGAAGTTCCCTACCCTCAAGTGGTCGAACATGAGCAGCATCAGCAACAAGATTCCCGAAACGGGAATCAAAATTACGGGGAAGAGCAGGAACCGCTTGTAGGGGATGTTGTGGCAAATCACCACGATGACGGCCCCCACAATCAGGAAGACGCTATGCTGCGTGATGGGCCCCCAGTGGTCGCCGCTCTTGTAGATGAGCGTGCTCGACGCGCTGAATACCTCGACCAAAGAGATAAGGCAAAGGAACAGGAATATGATCCAAATGACTTTGTCACCTTTGAATATGCTCTTTAACAAATCCATGTATGCGGTTTTATAATTCCCTTACATATTTCTTGAACTGGTCGCCGCGGTCCTCATAGTTCTGGAAAAGGTCGAACGAGGAGCAGCAGGGACTAAGCAACACGGTCTCGCCCTTCCGGGCCAACTTATAGGCGGCTTCCACGGCCTCTTTCATGCCGCTTTGCACGTCGGCCACGGGCAATCCCATAGGGTCGAAGAACCGGTGCAGCTTCTCGTTGTGCAACCCCAAGTAGACCAATGCCGAGCACTTCTCGCGTACCAACGCTTCTATCTCGGTGTAGTCGTTGCCCTTGTCCTTGCCGCCCAAGATGAGTACCGTGCGGGTGGTCATGCTCTGGAGGGCATACCAGCAGGAGTTCACGTTGGTGGCTTTCGAGTCGTTGATGAAGCGCACACCGCCCACGGTGGCCACTCTCTCCAAACGGTGCGGCACACCCTCGAAGTCGGAGAGTGCCTGCCGTATGTAGGCGTTGTCGATGCCGGCCACTTTGGCGGAGATGCCGGCGGCCAACGAGTTGTACAGGTTGTGGGTGCCGCACAGGGCCAGCTTCTCCTGCTCCATGTTGAAGGCGATGGGGTCGTCGAACTTCACCTCGCCCTCTTCCACGTAGGCGATGGCGCCCTCTTCCTTTATTGCGGCAAAGGGATAGAGCCGCGCCTTGAGCCCGTATTTGGCTAACTCCCGGCGAATGATGGGGTCGTCGTTCCAATAGATGAAGGCATCCTCGGGCGTTTGGTTTCGCGTGATGCGGAACTTGGCGTCGACGTAGTTTTGCATCTCATAGCCGTAGCGGTCCAAGTGGTCGGGGGTGATGTTCATCAACACGGCGATGTTGGCACGGAACGCATACATGTTGTCTAATTGAAAAGAGCTGAGCTCGATGACGTAATAGTCGTGACGCTCCGTGGCCACTTGCAGGGCGAGGCTGTTGCCGATGTTGCCGGCAAGCCCCACGTTGAGCCCGGCACTCTTGAAGATGTGATAGATGAGCGAGGTCGTGGTGGTCTTTCCGTTGGAACCGGTGATGCAGATCATCTTGGCGTCGGTATAGCGTCCGGCGAACTCTATCTCGGAAATGATGGGGGTGCCCAACGCTTTCAGTTGCAGGATGAGCGGCGCGTCGTTGGGTACACCGGGGCTTTTCACCACTTCACCGGCATTCAGAATGAGCGCTTCGGTGTGGTGTCCCTCTTCCCATGCGATGCCGTATTTGTCCATCTGCGCCTTGTACTTCTCTTTAATGGAGGAGGAGTCGGAGACGAACGTGTCGAATCCTTTCAGTTTGGCGAGCACGGCCGCACCCGCACCGCTTTCACCGGCTCCGAGTACGACGATGCGTCCGGGTTGCCGGCTTCCTGTAAACTTACTTTCGTTTTCCATCTCTTTTTTCATATACTATATTGGTTTTATCGTATTTTCAAGGTGATGATGGTAATGGCCGCCAGGATGATGCTCACAATCCAGAAGCGGACGGTTATCTTCGATTCATGGAACAGTTGTTCAGGCCGCGTGAGGACGACCTTGCATCCCGGCTCCACGAGGTTCATTCCCGTGCGGTAATGGTCGTGTAGGGGGGCACGCTTGAAGACACGCTGTTTCACTCCCTTGCGCTTGCCGGCTTTGTAATAGAAACGTTGCAGGATGACCGAGATGCTCTCTACCAAAAAGATGCCGCACAGGATGGGGATGAGCAGTTCCTTGTGGATGACGATGGCGTAGACGGCGATGATGCCGCCTATGGTGAGGCTGCCGGTATCGC
Source organism: Prevotellaceae bacterium (assembly GCA_021204885.1). The sequence continues at coordinate 3,670 of JAJPYP010000082.1, read as the reverse complement.
CCATGAAGACTTGCGCGGGGTAGGCGTTGTACCACAGGAAGCCGATGAGCGCCCCGATGAAGGCGCAAATGAAGATGACCAGCTCTTCCGAACCGGGCACGTACATGATGTTGAGGTATCCGGCATACTCTATGTGGCTGGACACGTAGGCTAAGATGCCCAACGTCACCCCGATGATGGCCGAATTGCCCGCCGCCATGCCGTCCATGCCGTCGTTCAGGTTGGCGCCGTTGGAGACGGCCGTCACCACGAAGATGGTGACGATGACAAAGAGTATCCAGCCGGCCGTCTGCGCGTACTTGCCGCAAAAGGCGGTGATGTCGGCATAGTCCAAGTTGTTGCTCTTGAAGAAGGGGATGGTGGTCTGCGTGGCCTTGATCTCCTTGGCTACATGGACGATTTCCACCTGCCCGTCGGGGTGGCGCAGCTCGATGTTCTCGCGAATGACCACCTGCGGGCTCAAGTAGAGCGTCAATCCCACAATCAGTCCCAGACCCACTTGGCCGATAATCTTGAACTTGCCTTGCAACCCCTCTTTGTTGCGGTGGAATATCTTGATGTAGTCGTCGGCGAAGCCCAGCGCCCCCAACCACACGGTGGTGACAAGCATCAATATCATGTAGACATTCTCTAAGCGCCCCAGCAGCAGGCAGGGGATGAGGATGGAGAAGATGATGAGCACGCCACCCATGCTGGGCACGCCCACCTTGTTCACGCCGAAGGGGTCTATCTTGGCGTCGCGCTGCGTCTCGGTAATCTGTTTCTTCTTCAACAGGTGGATGAACCTGTCGCCCCAGATGGTGGAGATGAGCAGCGCGAAGATGACGGCCATTAACGCCCGGAACGAGGTGTAACCGAACATGCCCGCCCCGGGGAAGTTGTACTTGTCAAGCCAATGGAATAAGTAGTATAGCATATAATCGCTTCTCTTTTGGATTGTCGGCTACTATCGTCAATACATCACCGCTTTCAACTCCTCCTTGTCGTCGAAGTGGTGCTTCACGCCTTTTATCTCTTGGTAATCTTCATGGCCTTTACCCGCCAGCAGGATGACGTCGCCTTGTTCGGCCAGCATGCAGGCGGTCTTGATGGCTTCCCTGCGGTCGACGATGGTCAAGGTCTTTTGCAGGTCGGTCTTGTCCAATCCGGCCAGCATGTCATTGAGGATGGCTTGCGGCTCTTCGAAGCGGGGATTGTCCGAGGTCAGGATGAGACGGTCGCTCAAACGGGCCGATTCCTTGGCCATGATGGGACGTTTGCCTTTGTCGCGGTTGCCGCCGGCACCCACCACGGTGATGACCTTGCCGTTGCCCTCCAACACTTCATGGATGGCGTTCAGCACGTTCACCAAGGCATCGGGCGTGTGGGCGTAGTCCACAATGGCGGTGTATCCTTTGGGCGAGCGCAAGGCGTCGAAACGGCCGGCCACGGGATGCAACGTACTCAGGGCCACTAATACCTCCTCCTCATTCCTGCCCAAGAGGACGGCGGCTCCGAACACGGCCAGCAGGTTGCTGGCATTGAACTTGCCGATAAAGTGTACCGCTACCTCATGGTTGTTGAAATCGAGCAGCATCCCCTCGAAATGGGATTCGAGCACCTTGCCTTTGAAGTCGCTGAGGCTTCTCAGGGAGTAGGTGTAGACGTGGGAACGGGTGTTCTGCGCCATCACCAACCCGTTCTTGTCGTCCAAGTTCACCAAGCTGAAGGCGTTCTTGGGCATGTCGTCGAAGAACTTCTTCTTCGCTTTCAAATAGTTCTCCACGGTCTTATGGTAGTCCAAGTGGTCGCGCGTCAGGTTGGTGAAGATGCCCCCGGCGAACTTCAAGCCGCTGATGCGCCGTTGGGCGATGGAATGGGAGCTCACCTCCATAAAGGCATATTTGCAGCCTGCATCGGCCATCTCTCCTAACAGGCGGTTCAAGGTGATGGGGTCGGGGGTGGTGTGCTCGGTGGGTATGGGCTTGTCGTCCACATAGTTGCAGCCGGTCGAAATCAGTCCTGTCATATAGCCGAAATAGCGGAAGGTGTGGTAAAGCAGCGTGGCGATGGTGGTCTTGCCGTTCGTTCCGGTCACGCCCACTATTTCCATCTTGGAGGTGGGGTCGCCATAGAAGGTGGTGGCCACTTTGCCCACGGCATCTTCACTCTCTTTCACTTGGATGTAGGTCACTCCATCGGTTTTCTCTTCGGGCAGCCGTTCGCACAGGATGGCCACCGCCCCGTTTCCTACGGCTGCCGGGATGTAGGCGTGCCCGTCGGCTTGCGTGCCGCACATAGCCATGAAGAGGTGGCCGGCCTTCACTTGCCGTGAATCGATGTCCACGCCCGTAACCTCTGTCTCCACACTTCCGATGACCTGCACCGGCTGTACCGCTTTCAATAAATCTTTCAGTTTCATACGTCAGGTTTCCCTTCCTTTTATATTAGTACGACGCTATCCGTTGTCATGCTGTCATTCGCGCATCGTCAGCGACACCGTTTGCCCCTTGTAGAGGCGGCTTCCGCCCGCTATCGACTGGCTTCTCACCCTTCCCGTTCCATGTAGCTTTACCTTCAAGCCCTTGCTTTCCAAGAGATAGACGGCATCTTTCGCTCCCATTCCCACCACGTTGGGCACCGTGCCCGACGGGATGGAGAGGTCTTGCAGGCACACCGCCGAGGCCCCGGCTTGGGTGTGTCCCCATTGTTTTCCCTGTCCGGTAGCCGTGATCTGCTTGTCGACAGGGACATGCAACGCGCCCAATACCCGCATGGTCTCGTTCATCTCTCCCGACTTGACGGGCGGAATTACGTTGGAGGTACTGTCGATGGCGCTGCTGATGTCGAAGCGCAAGTCTTTGGCGTAGACCCGCTCGGCAATCTTTCCGAAGACGCTGCCCGCCATCAGTCCGCCCGATGCGGGAAGTCCCGGCTTCTGAATGGAAACGATGCAGCTGTACTTGGGCGCTTCGGCAGGGAAGAAACCGCAGAAGCTCACTAAATAGCTGACACGTCCCGACTTGTAGCCTGCCGCGCCTTGCGATATCTGTGCGGTACCGGTCTTGCCCGCCACGGTAAATTGCTTGCTGCCGGCCGCCTTGCCCAAGCCTTCGGACACGACCTTGCGCAGTATCTCGCGTATTTGCGTCAAGGTCTTGTCCGAGCATATCTTCGGGTTGATGACCTCTGTGGGATACTCCTGAACAATCTCCCCGTCCTTGACCACGGCCTTGACGAACTTGGGGCGTATCATCACCCCGTTGTTGGCGATGGCATTGTAGAAGGTCAGGATATTCATGGGCGGCACTTGCGTCTCGTAACCGATGCTCATCCACGGCAGGGTGGTCTTGGCGAAGTAACGTTCATTCGGTCCCTTGATATTGGGCTTGCCCTCGCCCGGTATCTGCAAGTGCAGGGGCTGGTCTATGCTCATGCGCTTCAAGCCGTCCACGAATTTTTGCGGGTTGTCATGGTAGTATTTGTCGATAAGGGTAGAGACACCCACGTTGGAAGAGACCTCCATGATGCGCGTCACGTCTATTTTCCCATAACCGCCACGGTACCAGTTGTGGTCCCTCATCTTGCTGCCGTACATGTTCTTCACGCCGTTGCCCGTATCCACTTCCGTGTCGGGCGTTATCTTGCCGTCTTCCAAAGCCACCATGATGGAGGCGGTCTTGAAAGTGGA
>JAJPYP010000021.1 GCA_021204885.1 Prevotellaceae bacterium | reverse complement strand
GAGCTTGGTGAATATCCAGCTCAACGTGGCGCCGGGATAGAAGAAGCTGTTGGCGCCGATGGGCAACGTGGACGACCAGTCGTTGCGGGCGGTGATGTCCAAGTAGAGCATCTCGTCCCAGCCGATGGTCACGTCGCCGAAGAGACCTACCAAGCGGCGCTTGCTTTTGGACTCGCTCAGGGTGGTCCAGTCGGAGCCGTTGTTCAACTGCCAGTAGCCGGTGTAGAAGGTAAGGTCATCGGCCTCGGCAACCAAGTTGGTGGCGTAACGCTCGTTCATGTTCACACCCACGTTCACGTTCAAGTCGAGGCGGTTATCCAAGAACTTGCGGGTGTAGTTGGCCAAGAAGTCGTGGTTCAACTCGTGCTGGCGGCGGTAGTAGGCATAGACGTAACCGCTTTGGTCCATGTTGGTGGGGGAGTACCCGTAGTCGTTGTTTATCAAGGAGTCGTCTACCTTGATTTGGGGGTAGCCCATCTTGTTGTCGTAGTCGGTATAGTCGAAGCCCATGCGGTAGGTCAGCGTCAAGTCCTTCATGGGCTTGATGTCTACCTGTATCTTGCCGTAAATCTGCTTGGAGTCGGTGTGGTTGTAGTTGTTCTCCAACGCCCAGTAGGGGTTGGTGATGCCGTAAGGAGTGAGGTAGGCTTCGGGCGTGTTGAACGCGCTGCTCAAGTCTTTCATGTCGACGATGGAGACATCGCGCGGCAATTCATAGAGGGCATCGATTACCGAGGTGCCTTGGTACATGCCCACCGCGTCGGTATGGCCTCGGGCGAAGTTCACCGAGCTGGTTACCTTCAACCACTTGCTGGCTTCGTAGCTGTTGCGGAAGGCCAAGGTGTTGCGCTCGTACACGTCGTGGTCGCCGGGCATGATGCCGTTGTCCTTGCTATAAGAATAGGAGAGGTAGTAGTCCATCTTGTTGTCGTTGGAAATGCCGCTGAGCGAGATGTTGTGGTTCTGTGACCAGCCGGTGTCGAGGAAGTCTTTCACGTTGTTCTTCTTGGCGCTGAACTCGTGGATGCGTTGCGAGTTGTTCCAAACGGGGCCATACACCTGCGTGGAGCCGTCGAGCGCCGGTCCCCATGAACCGTTCTCGATGAAGGTCTGCGTGCCGTTCCAGCCTTGACCGAAGTCGTTCTGGAACTTGGGCAACACGGAGACTTGACGGGCTTGCACGCCGCCGCTGTAGTTCAACGAGAAGTTGCGTCCTTCTCCCCGCTTTCCCTTTTTGGTGGTGATGATGATTACGCCGTTGGCGGCACGGCTGCCGTAGAGGGCGGTGGCGGCCGCGCCTTTCAGCACGGTCATGGACTCGATGTCGTCGGCAGCCACGTTGGTGATGCCGCCCGTTGAGGAGTTCTGGCCTTGGGCGGAAAAGAAGGTGTTCTGCAAGGGAACGCCGTCCACTACATAAAGCGGCTGGTTGTCGCCGTTGATGGAACTGAAACCGCGGATGATGATGTTGCTCACGGCACCCGGGTCGGCCGAGGTGGAGCTTACCTGTACGCCGGCTATCTTGCCCGAGAGGGCGTTGGCCACGTTGGTGGTGCGTGCGCTAAGGATCTCGTCGTTCTTTACGGTAGTGGCCGCGTAACCCAGCGTCTTCTCCGAGCGGGTGATACCCATGGCGGTGACCACCACTTCATCCAACACTCTGTTGTCCGAGGACAATACGATTCTCATACGTCCCGGCTTGATGGCCACTTCCTGTGTCTGCATGCCCACGTAGGATACATGCAGTGTCTTCGCCGTACCGGGAATATCGGTCAGCGAGAAGCTTCCGTCTACTCCTGTGATTGTACCGAATTGGGTGCCTTTCACCAACACCGTGGCTCCGATAACCGGTTGCCCGTCGTCTTCAGAAATCACAACGCCTGTAACTTTCTGAGTCTGGGCGGTTACCAAGCCAATACCTGTAAAAAGGTAGACTAATAACAGCAATAATTTTCTTTTCATAAACACTTCTTTAAAGTTTAACGTTAAGTTGATAGTTCTCTCATCATTCCTTTTACGAATGTATGGATAACTTGATTAATATTAGTAACATAAACAGAAAACTTTCAAATGGAGACAAAAAGATATGTTTTGGTTTGATGCTGTTATATAATACGTCCCATTATTGTCTTTTGTGCGTTAATATGCTTCTCATCGTGTCATTCGGCTGTCTTTTTTATAGGGCGTTTCGGCCGTGGCACGCCTAAAAAACACCGAAAAGGCGGCATGCCGACCGCCGTTTTTGCCGGCAATCGGCATCCGCATCGCGTTTCCCGCGTCGCCACACGGGCTATATGTGGCGGCGACACGGCGCTTTTCCCGCTGTGTAAACGGGCGTTTATACACTTTTGTGTATTTTGACACCGCCAAAGCATCATCTCGCTTGCAGAAGCGGGGATGAATGCCTCTTTTTATTTACATGGGTCAGCGTGTGTTTGGGGGCATCGGGACGATGCCTCTACAAATCCTGTCAAGGTATATGAACGGTGAGGCCTTCTCAGGACTTCTTCAACTCGGGGTAGCTGATGCGCGTGTGGTAGATGGTCTTGAGCTTCTCCTTGAATACGGCCTTGATGGTGGCGATGTCCTTGTAGGTGATGGGGCACTCTTTGTAGTAACCGTCGGCCACTTGCGAGTCGATGATCTTCTCCACAAGCCCGCTGATGCTCTCTTCGGTGTAGGCGGAAAGGCTACGCGAGGCCGCCTCCACGGCATCGGCCATCATCAGGATGGCTTGCTCACGGGTAGTGGGATTGGGGCCGGGGTAGGTGAAGAGGGCCTCGTCGGGTTCTTCACCGTCGTGTCCGTTCTTCCAGGAGATGTAGAAGTACTTGGTCTTGCCGTGGCCGTGGTGGGTGGTGATGAAGGCTTTGATGACGTCGGGCAAATTGTGCTTCTCGGCCAGCTTGATGCCGTTTGTCACATGGTTGATGACTATCCGCGCACTCTCCTCGAAAGTGAGGTTCTTGTGCGGGTTCACGCCTGCCGACTGGTTCTCGGTGAAGAATACGGGGTTCTCCATCTTGCCGATGTCATGGTACAGGGCGCCGGTACGCACCAACTGGCTGTTGGCGCCGATGCGGTTGGCGGCCTCGGCGGCCAAGTTGGCCACTTGCATGGAGTGCTGGAACGTGCCGGGCACCGTCTCGGAGAGGCGGCGCAGCAAGGGGGTGTTGATGTTGGAGAGTTCCACAAGGGTAACGTTGGAGGTGAAGCGGAACAGCTTTTCCAACAGGAAGAGCAGTGGGTAGGTGAAGAGCAGCAGCGCCCCGTTGATGACGAAGTAGACATACATCCCCCTGTCTAATTTCGACAGGTCGTTTTCCGTTATCAGCTCGAAGGCGAAATAGACGGCGAAATAGGTAAGGGTCACCATGATGGCCGTGCGGAAGAGCTGGGAACGCTGGGAGAGCTCGCGCAGACTGAAGATGGCCACGAGGCTGGCGGGAATTTGCAGCAGGATGAACTCGTGCGGATAGCGCAGGCAGATGGAGCAGAGCAATATGGTGACCACTTGGGTGAGGAATGCCGTGCGCGAGTCGAGGAACACGCGGATGATGACCGGCAACATGGCGTAGGGTATGATGTAGATGGTGAAGAAGTTGTTGGCCACCATGGTTGCCGTGAGCACGCAGTAAATGGTGATGAGCAGGAACAGAAGCGTGAGATTGGCCTTGCGCTCGTAGTACTCCTTGCGGAAGAGTTGCAGGTAGAGCATGAAGCAACCTATCAGAATGCCGGTATAGAGCAGCTGCCCGGCCAACATGAGCCGTTGCTGGGCAAGGGAGGTGCTGCGCTTGATGGACTCCTTTTGCAAGCTCTCCAAGATGCGGTAGGTCTCAGGCCCCACAATCTCTCCCCGGTCGATGATTTTCTGTCCGCTTTGCACGAAGCCGTTGGCCCAAGAGTAGTTGTCGAGCAGTTCTTTGCGGGCCGATTCCGTGCGTTGCCTGTCGTAGGAGAGGTTGGGCGAGAGGTAGTCGTTGAGCGCACACTGTTGTAGCAATTCAGGCTTGAAGCGGGTAGGGTCGGTGGCGAGCAACGCGGTATAGGCCTCTTTGACGGAGTGCAGCTTGGCCGTGCTTTGTTGCTGTGCTATCTTGTCGTCTACAATCAGGATAGACGAGGTGCTGTCCTTTTGGAGCGTATGCAAGTCGTCGGTGGCGATGATGCCGGTGTGGTACACGTCGGTCAGCGCCTCCTTCAACCGTTGGAACTGGTCGGCGGTGAGCAGCCGGCGCAAGTCGGCCTCGTAGTTGGCCTGTAGCTTCTCGAGCGCCTCCTGTTCCACTTGCCTGTCCAAACGGTAATAAGGAGAGAAGGTGGCCAGCATGCTGTCTTGCTCGTGCTTCACCAAACTGTCGGGCTTGTAGATGGGAAAGTCGAAAGTGGCCATGAGCTGGCCGTACTTCCACGGCTTGTCGATGTCAAATTGATAGTTGAACCGCCCGTCGCGGGGAAGGAAGTAGACAATAAGGAGCACGGTGCAGGTGAAAACCAGTGCTTTATATAACAATTCCTTGTAATGACCGGGTCTTTTTTTCGTCTTGATAGGGTTCATGGCCTGAATTTTTCGCGAAAAGTACGAAAAAAAACAGTTGTGTGGAAAAAAAGGCGTAATTTTACGCCCTGATTTTGTATAAAAGGGATACTATGGCTGATAGAAAGGTCAGGGTGCGTTTCGCCCCCAGTCCTACGGGACCGTTGCACATCGGCGGTGTGCGCACTGCTTTATATAACTACCTCTTCGCCCGTCGGCATGGAGGAGATTTGATACTACGTATCGAGGATACCGATTCCAACCGCTTCGTGCCGGGTGCCGAGGAGTACATCGTGGAGGCGTTCAGCTGGTTGGGCATCCGCTTCGACGAGGGAGTGGGCATAGGTGGCGCGTATGGCCCCTACCGCCAATCCGAGCGGCGGGACATCTATATTAAATATGTACGCGAACTTATTAATAAAGGCAAGGCCTACCTCGCTTTCGACACGCCCGCTGAATTAGAGGCCAAGCGTGCCGGGATAAAGAATTTCCAATACGACGCTTCCACGCGCATGCAGATGCGCAACTCCCTGACGCTTCCCCCTGAAGAGGTGGAGGCGCTCTTGGCTGGGGGAACGCAGTATGTGGTGCGCTTCAAGATAGTGCCGGGCGAGCAGGTGCACGTGCACGACCTCATTCGCGGCGATGTGGTGATCAACTCCTCCATCTTGGACGACAAGGTGCTTTTCAAGTCGGCCGACGGGTTGCCCACCTACCACTTGGCCAATATCGTGGACGACCACTTGATGGAAGTGTCGCACGTTATCCGCGGGGAGGAGTGGTTGCCTTCGGCACCGTTGCACGTGCTGCTTTATCGTGCCTTCGGTTGGGAAGACTCGATGCCCGCGTTCGCCCACTTGCCTTTGCTCTTGAAACCCGAGGGGAACGGCAAGCTGAGCAAGCGCGACGGCGACCGGCTGGGTTTTCCCGTCTTTCCGCTCGATTGGCACGACCCCAAGAGCGGGGAGCGCTTTCCCGGTTACCGGGAGGCAGGTTATCTGCCTTGTGCGGTCATCAACTTCTTGGCCTTGTTGGGTTGGAATCCGGGCGACGACGAAGAGCTCATGTCGATGGACGAGCTCACGGCACGTTTCGACTTGGGCCGTTGTAGCAAGTCGGGGGCGAAGTTCGACTATAAGAAAGGCATCTGGTTCAACCATGAATATATATTGCGCATGGCCGATGAGGCGGTGGCCCTTCTGTTCCGCCCTGTGCTTCGCGAGCATGGAATAGACGACAGCCTCTACACCGACGCTTACCTCACGAAGGTGGTTTCCTTGGTAAAGGGTCGCGTCAACTTCGTGAAAGAGCTTTGGGAGCAGGCTTGTTTCTTCTTCACACCTCCCTTGGAGTATGCCGAAAAAGATGTGAAGAAGCGCTGGAGCGACGATACGCCCCGTATCATGGGGGAACTCTCCGCGCTACTCGAGCCGATGGAGACGTTCGCTTCCAAGGAGACCGAAGCGGTGGTGACGGGTTGGATTGCCGCCAAGGGTTACCACTTGGGCAACGTGATGAACGCCTTCCGCCTTGCGGTGGTGGGCGCGTGCAGGGGCCCGCACATGTTTGACATTACCGAGGTGATAGGCAAGAGGGAGACGCTTGCCCGCATACGGAAGGCTGTGGAGGCATTATCTTAAACAGGGCCTATGTTCTACAACCTGATCATCTTCGTTTACGATATTCTGGTGCATTTGGCAGCCCCTTTCAGCCGCAAGCCGCGCAAAATGATGAAGGGGCATTGGGTGGTGTATGACGTGCTTCGCCAGCAGGTGGAGAAGAACGTGCGCTATATATGGTTCCATGCGGCCTCACTGGGCGAGTTCGAGCAGGGCAGGCCGTTGATGGAGAAGATACGGGCCCGCTATCCCGATTACGGCATCTTGCTGACGTTCTTCTCGCCCTCGGGCTACGAGGTGCGCAAGAACTACCGGGGAGCCGACGTGGTGTGTTACCTGCCCTTCGACAAACCGCGCAACGTGAAGAAGTTCCTCGACTTGGTGAACCCCTGCATGGCCTTCTTCATCAAGTATGAGTTCTGGAA
>JAJPYP010000018.1 GCA_021204885.1 Prevotellaceae bacterium | reverse complement strand
GGGTTTCATAAAGCACGGGCTTTTTTCGTGCACGCGCATCTGCATTCATGGCCTTCCATGCTGCCTTTTTATTTCCTTTGTTCTTTTTCATCGCTTTTAAAAATTAAATAGGTTACATGTCATCTCCCCCCTGTGCGCATTCCGTTGTCTACAAACCCAATTACTTGTACAAGCACGGAATCGGTGAAAAACTACTGGTCTATTTTTAAGATATAGAAGGTGCGCGAGGAACGAGCCCGACTATCTTCGCGCGTAAATGTGGCACAAAGACACCCACCAAGCACACTTGCGACTTACCATAAGCCGCCGCGCCCCTGTTGCACTTCCACACGGATGCCGAACGAGCCGTTGGCCGATTTCAACTCAAAAGCACCCTTGAAGTTGTTCCGCTCCCACGGCAGTGCCGAGCGGTTGGGCACGCGGTACCCCTCTTTCGTGTACTCTCCGTAGGTATTGATGCGCATGCCGTTGTTCAGGCGGAAGCTGCCCATCTGCAAGTTCTGGGGCGTGCTGTCCCAAAAGCCGCCCCATCCGAAAGGGTTCAAGCTATAGACAAACGAATGCTCGGGCGCGAAAAGACGCGACCACCCTTGCGAGTAAACCACATTGGGGTTCAAGCTGAACATGCGGCTATAATCCTTGCCTATAGGGGGCATGCCGTAGGCGGCACGCGGCACGGCCGAGGGCGTGGCCGACATGTCCATCAAGCCCATGTCTATCAGGAAACCGCCATACTCCCGCGTGTCGGCCGGCAAGAGGTCGCTCTCCGGAGCGCGTTGCACGGAGAGTGTATCCACCGTCGTCTCCTGCTGGGCATGCAAAGGCGGCAGAACGGCGAGCAAGGCAATGATAATGAGCGGCAAACGTTTCATGGCATACATGGTTGCTGATGGTGAGTTATGGTTGCTTGTAGCGCACCTACAAAGATAGGCATTTTCCCCGCAGCCACGGCACAATCTTTGGATTATTTCAACATCGTTATCACTCTGTAAGCGTGGCGCGACCCGTATGCCCGTCCATGCCGCGACACATCGGGCCAGACTACAGTAAAACTAAAAAAAACTGCAATGCCCGGAACCTTTACGGAACTAATCTTAAATAACATGGAAAAGGTTGGCAAGATAGATTATAGGCATTACCTTTGCGAGAAAAAGCGACCAACTATGAAATCAGACATCGAAATAGCCCGCGGCATCACGCTCAAGAGAGTGGAAGAGGTAGCTTCCAGCATAAACATACCCATTGACAAGATAGAAAACTATGGCCCGTCCATCGCCAAGGTTCCCGAAGAACTCATTGACGAGGAGCGCGTGAAACGCAGTAACCTGATACTTGTCACCGCCATCACCCCCACCAAAGCGGGTATAGGCAAGACCACCGTCTCCATCGGGCTCTCTTTGGGATTGAACAAGATAGGCAAGCGGGCCTCGGTGGTGTTGCGTGAGCCCTCCCTTGGCCCCTGCTTCGGCATGAAAGGAGGCGCGGCTGGCGGCGGTTACGCGCAAGTACTCCCCATGGAGAAGATCAACCTGCACTTTACCGGCGACTTTCATGCCATCACCTCGGCCAACAACCTGCTGTCGGCCCTGTTGGACAACTACATCTACCAGCACCAAGCCGAAGGCTTCTCGCTGAAGGAGGTCACTTGGCGGCGTGTACTCGACGTGAACGACCGCTCCCTGCGCGGCATCGTCACCGGTTTGGGACCGCGCACCAACGGCATCACCGCCCAATCGGGCTTCGACATCACGCCCGCATCAGAGATAATGGCCATTCTGTGCCTTGCCCACGACTTGGACGACTTGCGCCGCCGCATAGGCAACATCATCTTGGGGTTCAAACACGACGGAACGCCCTTTACCGTCAATGAATTAGGCGTGGCAGGCGCCATCACCGTGCTGTTGAAGGACGCCCTGCACCCCAACTTGGTACAAACCACCGAAGGCACGCCGGCTTTCGTGCACGGCGGTCCCTTTGCCAACATCGCCCACGGCTGCAACTCCATACTCGCCACGAAGATGGCCATGACCTTCAGCGACTACGTGGTGACCGAAGCCGGTTTCGGCGCCGACTTGGGAGCCGAGAAGTTCTACGACATCAAGTGCCGCAAAAGCGGGCTACAACCCAAGCTCACCGTCATCGTGGCCACCACACAAGGCCTCAAGATGCACGGCGGCGTTGCCCTTGCACGCATCAAGGAGCCCGACATGGAGGGATTGCAAGCGGGCTTCCACAACTTGGACAAGCACATACGCAACCTGCACCGTTTCGGGCAGACGGTCGTGGTGGCCTTCAACCGCTTTGCCGAAGACACCGACGAAGAGGTGGAAGCCTTGCGCCGCCATTGCACGGAAGAGCTTGGCGTGGGCTTTGCCGTGAACAACGCCTACGCCCGGGGCGGTACGGGTGCCATGGAATTGGCCCGCTTGGTGGTGGATACCATAGAGCGCCAACCCTCGGCACCGCTCAGGTTCGCCTACGAGGCGGAAGACACCGTACAGCAGAAGATAGAAAAGATAGCTTGCCACATTTACGGGGCCGCCAACGTAATCTACAGCAGCGCCGCACGCAAAACGATCAAGCTGATTGAGGAGTTGGGCATCTCCCGTTATCCCGTCTGCATCGCCAAGACACAATACTCCTTCTCGGCCGACCCGAAAGCCTACGGCACCGCGGACGGCTTCGAGTTCCACATCCAGGACATCGTCATCAACAACGGCGCGGAGATGATTGTAGCCATTGCCGGCGAGATACTCCGCATGCCCGGACTGCCCAAGTCGCCCCAAGCCGAGCGCATCGACATGGTGGATGGGAATATAGAGGGGCTTTCTTGAAGGCGAGGGGGTGTCGAAAGACACCCCCTTCGGGGACCTTGCTTGACCACCCCTCCAAACCTCCCCTCATAGGGGAGGCTTGGTCGGCCTAAAGGCCTCCGAAGTGCTTTCGCGCCCCCCTGATTTCCCTATACCTTACCTTATTTATATATGGACTGGATGCGTCAATAAGCGAACAAGGGATAACCCTTCATCGTCTCGTTCACCTTGGCACGTACCCCGGCGATGACCGCCTCGTCGTCCACATGCGAGAGTACCGTCTCTATCAAATCGGCGATGACCGGCATCAACTCCTCCTTGGCGCCGCGTGTGGTGATGGCGGGCGTACCCAAGCGGATGCCCGAGGTTTGGAAGGCCGAGCGGCTGTCGAAGGGTACCATGTTCTTGTTCACGGTAATGTCGGCCGATACCAAAGCCTTTTCGGCCACCTTACCCGTCAAGTCGGGATATTTGCCGCGCAAGTCCACCAACATGGAGTGGTTGTCGGTACCGCCGCTCACGATGGTGAAGCCGCGATCCATCATGGCCTGGGCCAAGGCGGCGGCGTTCTTCTTCACCTGCTTGGCATACAGCTTCCATTCGGGCTGCAATATCTCGCCGAAAGCCACTGCCTTGGCGGCGATGACATGCTCCAACGGACCGCCCTGAATGCCGGGGAACACCGCCGAGTCGAGCAGCTGCGACATCATCTTGATTTCCCCCTTGGGTGTCTTCTTGCCCCAAGGATTGGGAAAGTCCTTGCCTATCATAATGACGCCGCCACGCGGGCCACGCATGGTCTTGTGGGTGGTGGAAGTAACGATATGGGCATACTTCACGGGGTTGTCCAACTCACCGGCCGCAATCAGTCCGGCAGGATGCGCCATGTCGATCATCAGGATGGCACCGATTTTGTCGGCAATCTCGCGCATGCGCTTGTAGTCCCATTCACGGGAGTAGGCCGAACCGCCGCCGATAATCATCTTGGGACGTTCACGCAAGGCCACCTCCTCCATCTGGTCATAATCCACACGGCCGGTCTCCTTCTTCAAGTTATATTCACACGGGGAGTAGATGATGCCCGAAGTGTTCACGGGGGACCCGTGCGACAGGTGCCCGCCATGTGCCAAGTTCAATCCCATGAACTTGTCACCGGGATTGAGCACGGCCAAGAACACGGCCGCATTGGCCTGTGCGCCCGAGTGGGGCTGCACGTTGGCCCACTCCGCACCGAAGATCCGTTTCAAACGCTCTATGGCAATCGTCTCGCTCTGGTCAACCACCTCGCAGCCGCCGTAATAGCGCTTGCCGGGATAACCTTCGGCATACTTGTTGGTCATGTAGCTTCCCATGGCCTCCATCACTTGGTCGCTCACGAAGTTCTCGGATGCGATCAGCTCCATGCCTTTCAGCTGCCGCTGATGCTCTTTTTCGATGATGTCGAAAATCAGTTCGTCTCTTTTCATTGTTCAATTAATGGATTTATAATCATTCCTTTTTTTAGTTCGTGCCACAAAGATAACCCAACCGGGCCTAATAGCCAAATCTACGCCCCATTTCCCCGTAAAAGAATGCGCCCGGCGCTCAAAAGATGATGCCGAAAGAGAAGCTCAGCACGTTGTCGCGGCGGTGGAAGCGTATCTGGTTGCTCGATTCGATGATTTCGCCCGAAGCGTCCTCGATGACCGGATGGTAGCTCATGCGCTTGGAGATGTTGTGCAGGCCGATGTCGTAGCGGAAGTCGAAGAAGATACGCGAGATGGTCACCGCCACGCCGGCCGTAACGCTGATGTTGAAAGGATAGAGCGTCTCGGTCACGTCCTGTTGGTCGAAGTTCTCGAAGGTGATGTCGCTCGCCTTGCGGAAGATGTAGCGTATCTTGGGCCCGCCGAACACGGCCAAGCTGTAAGGCCCCTCCTTGATGATGTTATACCCATAGATAACGGGCACTTCCAAGCTGCGTATGCGCGAGGTGATGGAGGCCGTTCCCGCCATGTAATCCTCGTCGGCATCCTCGGGCACCGGCTTGTTGAAGGTGATGTTGCAGTTGTCTACCGTATAAGAGACCTCGGGTTGCAGGAAGTGTTGCCCGAAGTTGATGCGCATGAAGACCGACCCGAAATAACCTATCTTGTAGTTGTTCTGCACCTCTTTGATTTCCACGCCGTTCAACATGAAGTTGGACACAAGGAAGAGCGAGGAGGTGAACCCGCCCTTCACACCGAAGTTCACCACGTGGTCGTACCGACCGGTGGAATGCCCGCCCTCGTCTGTAGACAATAGCTCGGCAGACTGTCCCCACAAGCCCACGGGGAGGAGTACCGTCAGGCAAAACACGATTGCGGTTTCCTTCTTCATGTTCCTCCCCTTCCGGCTTACCGGCGCGGCTTCTTCTCCACCGACCACCCGAACTTGCCTATCTTCTCTCCCAATCCGTAATAGTCGCCATGCACATAGACTAACGGGTCGCTCTGGGCTAATTCCAACTTTCCCGTCTGGCGGTTCAGGCGTCCTGTCTCGGCACGCACGTTCACCACGTCGGCGATGAACATGTCGTGCGACCCTAATGAAAGCACCTCCTTCACGCGGCACTCTATACACAAGGGCGACTCTTCGATAAGCGGGGCGCTCACCACCGTGCACTTGCCCGGGGTGAGGTTCATCTCCTTGAACTTGTTGTAGTCGCGGCCCGAGCGCACCCCGCACCAGTCTGTGGCACGTGCCATCTCGGTAGTGGTCAAGTTGATGACAAACTCCATATTGCGCATGATGATGTCGTGCGAGTAACGCTCGGGGCGCACCGAAACGTAACACATCGGCGGGTTGGAGCAGATGGTGCCCGTCCAAGCCACCGTCAACACGTTATACTCTTCGGGCGTGCTGCCGCAAGTCACCAAGACGGCAGGCAGCGGGTAAATCATGGTTCCCGGTTTCCAATCCTCTTTCATATCGACAAGCTGTTAAAGGGTTATATAATCTATGACGGCAGGGTCACAGCAGCTCGATGTCTTCTAACCGCTGTTCCTTCTCGCAATAGTGGCACTTGACCACCCGGTTCTCCTTGTCCACCACCTCGAAGAGCGTCGGCATGGGCTCGTTGTTGGTCACGCACACGGGGTTGGAGCACTTCACCAAGCCATGCAAGTGGTCGGGCAGGCACACCTCGCGCTTCTCCACCACCTCATAGTCGCGTATGATGTTCAGCACCACGTTGGGCGTGACCACCGCGATGCGGTTGATCTCCTCGTCGCAGAAATACTTGTCGGCAATCTTGATGATGCCCTTCTTGCCTAATTTCCCGCTCTCCAAGTTGAAGCCGATGGTGATGTTGTTCTCCATGTGTTGCAACCCCAACAGCGATACCACCGTAAAGAGTTTCCCGGCGGGAATATGGTCGATGACGGTGCCGTTCTTCAATGCCGCCACCTGCAAATGCTGTTTCTTTTCGTTTGCCATTTCTTTCACAATTTAAATAGGTTAGCCAAACAGGTTCCACTACTTCCCTTCGGGGGCGATACGGTCCCCGCGCACCTCGTCCAAGGTGATGCCCAACACGTCGCACAAGATGGCTTCGCGGGCATACAGCCCGTTCCGGGCCTGCTGGAAATAGTAAGCCTTGGGGCTCTCGTCCACGTCGTAGGCAATCTCGTTCACCCGTGGCAGCGGATGGAGGATGCGCATGTTGGGGCGCGTCTTCTCCAACATCTTCGCCCTCAAGATGTACACGTTCTTCACCCGCTCATACTCCATCAAGTCGGTGAAGCGTTCCCGCTGCACGCGCGTCATGTAGAGGA